>JBFMCJ010000706.1 GCA_040754675.1 Bacillota bacterium | reverse complement strand
CTCCTGTTGCCTAACTGACCCCTCGCTTTCTGGTACCTGGTTCCGTGTCATCGGCGGGCGGAAGGGTCCGTGGTGAGAAACATGCCCCGCGGACCCGCTTCATTTCAAGCCCGGTGTTCAAGTCAGGCCCCAAAGTCCCAACCGACACCCTCATACAGCCGCTCAACGCCCACCGGGAACTCCACGCACACCGGGCCGGGACCGCGCAGGCAGAACCGCTCAGCCCCGGCCTCCACCTCCTCGATCCGGAACGGCTCGCTCCGGACCCAGGAGCCCCGCCAGCCCACGTCCGGCAGGCGCACCCGCACGGCACAGCCGCGCAGGGCCTCCAGCCACGCCTCCACTCCCCTGGCGCCGAGGACCCCCCGGCGCACGTCCCCGGAAGCAGCTTCAGGCACGGCGCCCTCCCACAGGTCCCCGATCCAGAACAACGCGGGGACAGCGGGGACCCTGGAGGGAACGTGAGCGCCTTCATGCAGCCTCGGACGCCAGTATGGCCGCCAGCCACTTTCCTCGCGGACCAGGGCGGCCAGGACCCCGACAGGGCACAGACCCGCCGCTTTCTCAAGGACCCCCACTTCGACACCGCCATCCCGCTGCACAACAACGCTCTCCCAGTCCAGCCGGACCGGGAGGACCGCGCCCCGCCACAGGCCCACGAACCGCAACAGGCGCACCCCGGCCAGACGGACCAGCTCCGGCACCATGGCGGCGCCGGGGAAGACCCTCTCCAGAGGGACCCCGTAAGCCTCGGAGATCCACCCGGCAAGCTCATCCGGCGGCACCTTCGCGGGGTCATCCGGCACGGGCCGTGCGGGGAGGAGTTCCACAGGGGCGTCGGGCCACAGCACAACCCTCCTCGGCGGCTGCACACGCACCACCTCAGTACTCGGCCCTCGTCATATCAAGGCCCCACTGCGCCGCGACGACGCTGTAGATGTCATCCAGGCTAACTTCGAGCATCTCACCATCCCAACGCACGGCACGGGTGATTCCGATGAGGTAGCGCATCTTCTCGTACCCGATCTCCCGCACCTCCGCCACCTGGCCTTCGGCCAAGTGACCCGCAAGCTCGGCAAAGAAGTCGATCTCCTCCTCTTCCTCCTCTTCACCTGTCTCCGGATCCAGACGGCTGTCGGGGATGCCCTCATCAGCAATGAAGCCGTAGAGGCCCGGCTGCTCTTCATCCTCGATCACTTCGAGCCCCAGGCCCCCGCACCAGGACCTGAAGGCCCCCGGGTCTTTCACCCGGAAGTAATTGCTCCTCACCAAGGGGCGGTAATCGGCCACCCCAGGTCCCCCCTTTCACACCCTTCCAGACCGAGAGAATGGTGGAGGCGACGGGAATCGAACCCGCACCTCCGGCGTGCGAAGCCGGCGCCCTCCCAAAGGGCCACACCCCCACCCCTCAACCGTCAACCACGCTGCCGTACCCACTCCAGGACCGCCCGCTGCTCCCGCTCCGCGGCATCCAAATCAACCTCAAAGAATTCCGCGAGCAACTCCTCGATTGACTTCCTCGCAGGCAAGTAGGGAAAGCGCATCTCTTCCCCCTGCGTCCGGCAGCAGAGGATGTAACCCTTCCCCTCCAGCCACTCCAGGAACTCTCCGATCAACTGCGACCGTTCCCGCACCGCCCGCATCTTGTCCAACATCGGCGTAGACGGCAACGCGCTCACCTCGCCATCCCCTCCTTCCCGCTCCTGCCGAAGAACTGCGCTCGGCCCGCCTGCCCGGCCGCGCCATCCAGTTCGCAGCCACAATCGGTGCAAAACCGGACCCGGCGCGGAGGGTGCCCACAGGCAGGGCAGCAAGCAGGCTCCTTGCCCAGCGGCCACTCGTAGCCGCAATAGGCGCAGAGCTGCAAAACGGACGG
>JBFMCJ010000705.1 GCA_040754675.1 Bacillota bacterium | reverse complement strand
TTGACCTCACCGTGCGGCCCCGGGGTGGTCTGACAGACCGTCACGCTCTTCTCGTGCACGTCGATCCCCGCGCACCGCTCGTACAAAACCTGCATTCTCCGGCACCTCCCGAACCGCCGGCGGGCCCCCTCTTCTGCGGAGATTCTCCCCCGCGTGCTCACCCTGGAAGGGTGGCGACAGACGGTGCCACCTCAGGGGCACCCAGGCCAAACTCAAGGACGGGCTCTTGGCACCCAGGCAACCCGGCCTTCTCCAACCGGCTATTGCCACCAGCGTACCGCATTAGCACGGGATTTTCATCCCCGGTGGTGCCGCGGAGCGGCATGAAGAACTCAAAGGACTGAGGGCAAGAGCCCGGCGGAAATCAAAGAGCTGTGCGGCCCTTCCGCGGCGCGGGCAGCCAGGAGGGGGGCCGAGATCGGTTGAAAGGGGGCAATTGCCAGGGCGGACTTTGCGATCTAAGTGTAAGGCCGTTGTGCCGCACGGCCCTGGCTTCGGGTTCGGCTTGGGGCGTCGGTCCGCTAAGGCGTCGGCTGAAAGCGTGTCGCCGCAAGTCGCTACCTTTCACGCGTGGTTTGTCCGCGTCGAGCCGCGCCCGAGGTTGTGCAGACCGGGGAGAGAGCCAGCGCGGATCTTCACCCGTGGCTCAAGCCCTCCCTTCGCCGGGTGGGTAGGCGAGGTTGGCCGTGTGTGCCAGTGCCTGGGGCTGCCCCGTGGGTGCTGCGCGGGGCGTATTACATTCGGGACGGCGGAACTGGGTGACGGGCGCGGGTTTGCTCGCAGCATGTAAACACCAGATCATGGTGCTTACACACTGCGCCGGGATGGCAAAAAGCCTTGCGGTGCAAGGCGAGGGGTGATCCGCGCAGGCGGGCGTGTTTACACGACAACCGTGGCTAACGGGCCACGTTTACAAGGCCGCTTCCGGCGCGGCGGAGGTCGTTGAGCCACAGGGGACTGTGGCCAACGGGGGTGTTTACTATAAGGAGGGGAGACCATGAAGCAGGTTGTGGCGGTGAGGCTGGCACCTGAAGACGTGGAGTTGCTGGACCGTCTCGCGCGAACCCACGGCTCGCGGGCGCGGGCCGTGAGGTTTCTGCTCAGGCACGCGGGCGGAACAGACCTGGAGCTTCGGGATGAGATTGCCAAGCTGCGAGAGGAGGTTGCGGGCCTGCGGGTGGCGGTGGAACGGCTCGCCCGCGTAGAGGCTCCGCTTCCGCGGGAAGAGGAGTGCGAGCCGCGGGATGCTGGGGATGCTGAAGCGGTGCAGCAGGTGCTGGACGCGCTGCTCTCGATGAGCCGGACGGCGAAACTGGAGTAGGCTCGGGCCTTTTTCGTGCGCGCCCGGCATGTGCGCTGAGTTGGGGTGAAAAATTCCCTGTTTGGGTGAGGTGGGGGAACCCGGCTGGCCAAGGGCAGCGGCTGCGGCCGTGACGCGCGGCCTGAAGGAATGTGATGCCGACCGCGACCCCATCTGATGCCGACCACCGTTGCACATGATGTCGACCAGGGTTCCACGCGATGGCGGCCAGTCGGAGCGGAGCGACGCTGGTAGGTGGTCACGAATCGCAGTGGTCGGCTTCCCGTGTGCTGTTCTTCACCCTTCTCATCGATTCCCCCCTGAGCGTGGTCTTGTGGGAGTTGTGAACGAGCCGGTCGACGATGGCGTTGGCCACGGTGGGGTCCGAGATCGTCGCGTGCCAGTGCCCGACGGGAATCTGGCTGGCCACGACGGTGGAACGTGTCCCCGTAGGAACCGTCTGCCCGCGCGATGGCCAGTTCCGAAAGCAGCCTGGGTACCCGGTAGGTATCTGGCGCTGAACCCTTGCCGGCAGGCAGCGTTGGCGAGCGGACACGCCACGAAGGTCTTGCCCACTCCGGT
>JBFMCJ010000704.1 GCA_040754675.1 Bacillota bacterium | reverse complement strand
GCACGGGACGCGAAAAGGGTATAGGGAGATTCCCGGGAGGGCCGAGGAGCACCCCCGGGAACCAGACGACGGTGAACGGGGAGAAATCAGGCGCCGGCGGCTTCGCCGGCTGCGGGCTGCACGGCGGCCGCCCAGAGCCTCCGCCAGGCCTCACCCGGGTCGGACTGGCAGCCGTCCACCACCCGGTCGAGCCAGGCAAGTTCGTGGTGAAGCGAGGCGAGCCCGCTGTCCACGCTATCACCGGTGTTGGGCGCTGGTTCGTCCGCCACGTCGGCCACCAGTTGCCGGCACTCGGCCCGTACGCCCTGGCGCCGGAGCAGCTCGGCCGCCTCCCGGGTCATGACCTCCCCGTACACGTCGGCTAGGCCCCACCGCACAGCCGCCAGCGCCACCGAACGGCTGATGGCGAGGCCCGCCATGGCGGCGCCGGCCAGCTCTCGGGCGCCCGCCCGGCGAAGCGCGTCGGTGAGGGCCACGAAAAGCGCTTTCACGCTGGGCCGGCAGCTCCACGCCACGATGCGGTTGGCCCGCACCACCACGTAAGTCGCGCGCTGCACCTCAAGGAAGCGGCGGGCTTCGGCAACCGATGGTCCCCGGCCCGCCGCCAACTCTGTCGTCCTGCGGGTGGCATCCTGCACGTGCCTCTGAGCCCCCCTGCACCGGGACTGCGCCCGGCCCTTTTCGACGCGGCAGCGCCCCGCACCTGTCAGCGGGCGTAGTACTCGACGACGAGGCTCTCGTCGACCTTGACGGGCATCTCCTCGCGCTCCGGGTAGCGCAGCAGGCGGCCGCGCAACTGCTCCCGATCCAGCTCCAGGTAAGGCGGCGGGGTGGCGCCGCGTTGCAGGGCGTCCTGCACCGGCTGGATGCTGCGGCTGCGTTCCCGCAAAGAGACCACGTCGTTGGGCCGCAGGCGAAAACCCGGCCGGTTCACCTTGCGCCCGTTGACCTGGACGTGGCCGTGCACCACCAGCTGGCGGGCGGCGGGCAGGGTGGGAGCGAGGCCGAGGCGGTAGACGGTGTTGTCGAGGCGGGTCTCGAGGTAGCGCAGGAGCTGTTCGCCCGTACGGCCGCGGACGCGGCTGGCCGCCGCGAAGTAGTTGCGAAGCTGGCGCTCGTTCACGCCATACAGAAACTTCAGCTTCTGCTTCTCGAGCAACTGCCGCCCGTACTCCGAGATGCGGCGGCGGGCCGTTCGCCCGTGCTGCCCCGGCGGGTAGGGGCGTTTGAGGGCCGGGCAGTCGGGCTGGCCGCACAGCGGCTCCCCGACCCGGCGGCATAGGCGGTGGCGGGGCCCCAGGTAGCGTGCCATCGGGTGCCCACCCCTTCTCACGTCCTTGTCCTGGCAGCATTGCCAGCGACACCGGCCGCCCTGCACTCTTCCCGGCCTGCGGCCTCCTTATACACGCGGAACGCCAGTGCCTCGAACAGTGCGTGGAGCGCCGCCAGCCCCGGGCCGACCTTAGCTACATCCGGCGGTGGCTCGAGCAGTTTTCGCTGGCGGTGCCGGAGCGGGACCCGCTCAGCGCTTACACGCTTGCACAGAGAAGGCTGCCGCAAGGTTCTGTTTGGGAAGCTGGCCCCTCCTGGTTGCCGCTGTCTCCTGAGACCGTTCAGCACAAGACTACATTAGTCGATATAAGTGGTAAGTAGTGCCATAGCTGGCACATCCTGTGCCGTTGCAGAGGAGGTCCATGATGTCCGGGAGACGGGTCCTCAAGTGGATGGGCGCCGCAGTGTGCGTTGCGCTCTGGTTCGGAGCGACATCTGCCGGAACTGCGCGATCGTACGATGCGGCCCTGCACATGGGTGACTTCTACCTGCACCTGCCGACGGACTCCGACTGGCTTTGGAACCCCGCGTTCCTGAGTGGATTGGAAGC
>JBFMCJ010000703.1 GCA_040754675.1 Bacillota bacterium | reverse complement strand
CGCCGGCTCACGGCCGACATGGCGTACGTGAACACCCAGTACACGGCCCCCGCAAAGATGTACACCTCAGCCTGCCGCCCGAGCCACCGCGGGTTTGCCATGACGCTTCGGGCAATGCCGAGCAGGTCCTGGATTCCCATGATGGCGACCAGCGACGTGTCCTTGAACAGCGAGATGAACTGCCCCACGATAGCCGGCACCACAGCGCGCAGCGCCTGCGGCAGCACGACCAGCCCCAGAACCTGTGCATGCGAAAGCCCCAGCGCGTACGCCGCCTCGTACTGGCTGGCCGGCACCCCCTGCAGGCCGCCCCGCACGTTTTCGGCCACGTACGCGGCGGAGAAGGCCATGATGCCGATCAGCGCCCGCAGCAGCTTGTCGAAACGGACACCCGGCAGGAAGATGGGCACCAGGATCTGGGCCATGAACAGGATGGTCACCAGCGGGACGCCCCGCACCGCTTCGATGTACAGCGTCGAAACGACCCGGATGGCCGGCAGCCGGCTTCTCCGTCCCAGCGCGAGCAGGATTCCCAGCGGAAAGGAGAGTGCGATCCCGCCCACGGCCAGCACCGCCGTGACGAGAAGCCCACCCCAAAGTGACGTGCGCACTCCGGAGAGGATGGCCACGATGCCCGGAAACGAGAGAACCCAGGCCACGCCCAGCGCCAGGCGCGCCCGCCCGACCCAGACCCACCGGCCCGCTCGCCGGCCGAGCAGGCGTACGCCCGCGGTCAACACGGCCAGCACCCCGACGACCAGCAGGCTCGCCCGCACCCGCCAGGCCTGTTCGAGCGGGTAGGTACCCACCAGAAAAAGCCGCAAGTTGGCCCCCAGCACGTCCCACTGCGCCCACCGCACGGCCCACGCGAGCGCCGCCCGCCCCCCGGCCACCACGATGGCCCCTGCCGCCAGGGTGAGCAGGGCGTTGTACCAGGGAGAGTAGAGCGTTCGCCACTCCGGCGCCCGGCCCGTCATCGCTCCACCAGCCGCACCCGGCGGTTGTAAAGGTTCATCAGGGCCGACGTGGCCAGGCTCATGGCCAGGTAGCTCGCCATGATCATGAGGAAGACGGGGATGGACTGGCCCGTCTGGTTGAGGATGGTGTGGCCCACGTTGAACAGGTCCGGGAAGCCGATGGCGATGGCGAGGCTCGAGTTCTTGGCGAGGTTCAGGTACTGGCTCGTGAGGGGCGGCACGATGACCCGCAGCGCCTGCGGGACGATGACGAAGCGCAGTGCCTGCCCCTGGCTCAGCCCCAGCGCCCGAGCCGCCTCCCACTGACCGTGTGGAACCGACTGGACGGCGCCGCGCACCACCTCGGCGACGAAGGCGCCGGTGTAGACGACGAGGCCGATAAGCAGTGCCGACAATTCCGGCGACAGGTGCGTGCCGCCCCGGAAGTTGAACCCCTGCAGCACGGGCAGCTCAACGGCCGGCCCCGCCCCGGTCCAGACGAGGCGCGGCAGGTAGATGCCCCGCTGCGTGATGTGGATAGCGCCGAACCACGTCACGGCCTGTCGCACGGGCGGCAACTTGAGGAACACCGCACCGTACCAGAACAGGAGCTGCAGCAACAGCGGCACGTTGCGGACGGTTTCCACGTACGCGGTGGCGAGCCGCCGAACCAGCCAGTTGCTGGAGAGGCGCGCCAGGCCCACCACCGCCCCCACGAGGGTGGCGCCCACGATCCCGAAGGCGCTCACCCGCAGCGTGTTGACGGCTCCAACCCAGAAGGCTCGGGCGTAAGTATCGCCGGGTTGATACGCCGGCCCTTCTGAGATGTCGAAACCGGCCTCGATGCCGAGAAAGCCGAAGCTCAGCGTGAGCCCGAGCGACTGAAGCCCCCGCCGCATGTTAGCGTAAGTGAGCCCCGCGAACACCGCCAGCACC
>JBFMCJ010000702.1 GCA_040754675.1 Bacillota bacterium | reverse complement strand
CCAAACTCGACGGCCGGCAGCGCCGGGAAGCGGCGGTTGTGGCCCGTGCTCACTTCGTCCGAGAACGCCTGAAAGCTAAAGACCTCTCGTCATGAGACGTCTCAGACAAAGATGGCCCGCGGGAGATAGGCGGATACCACCCAGTTAGGGGCGTCCACCACCTCGCTGATGCGCAGGTCAACCGCCACGCTGCAAAGGGTGTACGCCAGGGCGGGCTCGAGCCGGTATTCCCGGCCCAGCAGGTCGATCATCTCCCGCACGGCATCCCTGGCTGCCGTCATCAGGTCGGGAGCGATTCCGGCAGTGACCTGATAGCCCTTGCCGTCCACGTGTCGGGTGGGCGGCTCGTTTACGATGAATCGCGGCCGCCGCTGTCCCGTAGCCTTCTGCAAATCGAAGCGCAGGCGTACCCGCATGGGACTCTCGATGGCCGTCCCGCAGACCTCTCCGTCCCCCTGGGCGGCGTGGGTGTCACCCACCGAGAACAGCGCGCCGTTCACCCTCACCGGCAGCATCAGCCGGCTGCCACGTACGAGGTCCCGGACGTCCATGTTGCCGCCGACCTCCCTCGGCGGCACGACCGAGTGCAATCCTGGCTCGGCCGGAGCCACGCCGATGGTTCCCGGGAAGGGCCGCACCGGCAGCCGGACCTCGGGGGTGAACTCGACGTAAGACGCGTTGTAGTGCGAAATGTGGAGGAACGGCTCCCGGAAATCTTCGGCCAGCAACCCGAACCCGGGGATGATGGCCGACCATCCCCAGCCGCTTCCCTGCAGGTCAACGATGTCCACCACGAGCGTGTCGCCCGGTTCGGCTCCTTCAACGAACACCGGCCCGGTTACCGGATTGACCCGCCCGAAGTCGAGCTTTCGGACATCTTCGGCTGTGCTCTTCTCGGAGAGCTGACCCCCGGAGGCGTCCACAACCTCGAATTCAACCTCGTCGCCCGGCGCCACGTGCAGCACGGGCGCCAGGCTGTTGTCCCACCCGAAGTGATGGTGGCCCTGATGAACGGTCTTGACGCTGACGGGCTTCATTTGACATACACCTCGTCGTAGTTGACCGGGATGTGAATGGGATCCACAAACAGCGCATCCTCGCCGCCAATCCGTTTGGACCGCATGGTAAAGCGGCGCTCGTGGAAAATGGGGATCCAGGCAGCATCCTCGGCGATGCGGGTGAAGATCTCGCGGTACTGGGCGAGCCGCTGCGCCTCCTGGTCAGGCCGGACCATGGCGTCGGCCCTGCGGGCCATCTCGTCCAGCTCGCGGTTGCAGTACCAGGCCCAGTTCCAGCCTCCCGGCACGGCGCTTGCGCACGAAAGAATCGGCCAGTAGAAGTTGCCGGGATCCGGATAATCGGCAATCCACGCCATACCGCCCGACCAGACCAGCGGCGCCCCGCCCGGGGTACCTGCAGCCTCAATGACAGGGCCTTGCGCCAGAGTGCGCAGCTCGACTTTCACCCCGATTCGGGCAAGGTCCTGCTGAATGGCCTGAGCAATGCGGGGGTTGGGGTCCGTGTTGTTGACGTAGAGCACCGTGCTGAAGCCGTTGGGATGTCCCGCCTGCGCCAGGAGCTGTTTGGCCCGTTCCGGGTCGAGGGGGAAGCCCTTGTACCCGGAGTTGTAACCAGGCATCAGGGGCGGCAGCGGCTGATTGGCAGGTTCGGCGCGGTTGTTGATGATCCGCACGATCCGCTCCTTGTCGATGGCCACGTTGAGCGCGCGGCGGACCCGCACGTCGTCGAAGGGCTTCACCTGGGTGTTGATGGCCACGTAGCCGGTATGCAACTGGTCACCCACGGCGACCTGGCTGCGCAATTCGGGGTTGTTCATGACCTCGACGAAGCGCGACGCCGGGATGCCGTCCCCCAGCACATCCACCTCGCCC
>JBFMCJ010000701.1 GCA_040754675.1 Bacillota bacterium | reverse complement strand
CGCGCCCGCCGGCTCCGCCTCCGCCTGGCCGGGGCAAGGAGCTCGCAGGGCGGCCATGCGGCCTGCCGGATCGGGGTGTTGGGCGGGACTGGCGCCGAAACGGGCAGTTCACCGGGCGTGCGCCTGCTGGCCCGTGCGCTGTGGGCGTGCGGGTTCGACGCCTTCGTTCGGCCGGGCGCACCGGCGCCTTTTGCCGCCCCGCTCTTCGAACCGGGTCGCGACGGCACGGGCGGCACCGGCACCGGCACGGGCCCGCTTCTGTGGCTTTGGGTCGACGCGGCCGGCGAACGCCTCCGCGCCTGGGAAGCCGGCGGCCGCCCGGTCCCGGACGCCACCTTGCAGGCGCTCGCGGTCCTTGCCGGGGAGTCCGGGGAGCCGGTCTGGCTTCCCGTCGACGCCAGCGACGAGGCCGAGCGGCTGGCGCGGGAAAGCGGCCGGCCTGTGACCTGGAGCCCGAGCCCCTCGCCACCTCGGGACGGCGTCTGGCTCGGTTGCCTTGCGGCGGCTGCGGGCTCCGCCCTTGGCAACCTGCACGCGCTGCTCGACGGCCGGCCCGTGCCCGCCCGCCTGGAGGCGGCCTTCCCGATCGCCTGGGAACACGTAGGCCAGGTAATGCGCCGCCTCGCCCGCCAGGCCGGCGCCCTGGCCGAACCGCCGGTTGACGGGCTGAAGGTGCGCCACGGGCGCGGCTGGGTGCTGGTCAGGCCGGACGCGGATCGCCCCCTCGTACGGCTGCTGGTTGAGGCTGCCACCCTGGCCGATGCGCGCGAGCTTCTGGAGCGCTATTCGGCTTACGTCCGCGCGGCCAACCCGTCCGCCACTTTCCTGCAGGAAGGGAGCCGTCCTGCGCCGGGCGAAATGGCCTGGCATGAGGGCATCTGAGCAAATCTGCCGGCGCCTGTCCAGCACCAGCTTCTGCATGGCTTTACTGGTGGCGTCGCTTCTCCTGGCAGCTTCGCGCACCCCTGTGTTGGCCCGGGGCTGGGAGCGCTTGGCCACCCAGGTCGGGCCCGCGCCGGTCGTGCTGCAGGTGGCCGTCGAGGACCTGGACGGCGACGGGCGGGCGGAGGTGGCCGTGGCCGGCCGGGACTACGAGCGCCAGCAGGACCGGCTCTACATCATGCAGTGGTCGGGGCGCGCCGGCCCGGAGCCGCTCCAGGTGGCGGCCCAGAGCCCGCCGTTCAGCGAACCCATGAGCCACGTCGCACTGGCCGTCGGCCCGTTCACCGAGCCGGAGGCACGGGAGATCCTGGCCGCCACCAACAGCCGCCTGGTGGTCTGGCGGTGGGATGGGGGCCGGGCCCTGGCCCCCGCCTGGCAAGGGGATTATTCGGCCCGGGTCCAGCAGGTCGCCGCGGTGCACCTCCCGGGAGAACCGGCGGCCGTCGCCCTGGCCTACGTTCGCACATCCCCCCGGTGGCACTACGTGCTCCAGATCTGGCACTGGAACGGCGCATCCCTCGAGCCCATCGCCGGCCCGTTTTCCATCGGCCCTGTGCGGGCCATGACCTCGGGGGACCTGGCCGGCGACGGCCAGAGCGAGCTGGTGCTCGAGGTGGGCGAGGGCAACTCCCCCGGTCAGGTGCAGGTCTGGCGGTGGCGCGAGGGCGCCTTCCAGCAGGCCACCTCGGCGGCGCTGCGGGACGCGCCCGTCTTCGGGCTCGGGGCGGGCCGGGTGCCCGAGGTCAGCACGGAGAGGGACTTGCTGCTGGCCGCCGACGACCGCGGGCGCATCGTTCTATACCAGTGGGGGCCGAAGGGGTTCTCGCGGGTGGGAGACGTGGCAACGGCCAGCTGGGGGCTGGTCTCGGCGGCGCTGGGCGACCTGAACGGGGATGGCCGCACTGAGGCGGTGGTCGTGGAGTACCCCAACCTCATACACGTGCTTCGCTGGCAGCCGTG
>JBFMCJ010000700.1 GCA_040754675.1 Bacillota bacterium | reverse complement strand
TCGACGGCGCTCTGGGCGAACTGAAGGGCAGCCGGCGGCTCGTGCGCGAGGTGCCGGAGATCCAGGCCACGCTGGTGGAGATGACCAAGGAGAACCTGCTCCTGGCCCTGGCCGGCACCGAGGCCACGCCGTACCCGGCCGCTAATCCCACGCACGATCTCATCACGAGCAAGGGCCAGCTGCCGGACACCGCGTACCAGGATGTGGCCCTGGTAGGCGACCTGGCCGGCACGACTCAGCCCTTCTGCTTCGTGGTTCAGAACGCGGTGGTCGTGGAGATGGCTGAGGTAACGTTCGGCGACCGGCGCACGCCCGGGCTCCGGGTTACCTTCCGCGGCCACTACGATCCGGCGAACCCGGACGTGCCGCCGTACCGGATCTACCGGCCGCAGGTGGCGTGAGGTGGTAACTGATGGCTGACAGCGCACTGCTGGCCGAAACCCCGGAGGTTGAGATCGGCGGCAGGCGGTACAGACTGCGCCGCCTGAAAACGGCGGACGTGTTCCAGATAAGCCGGCTGCTCTCCCGCGCAATCGCCAACGTGGGCCTGGGGCTGCTGGGGGCCGAGGACGTGGGCGGCGCGTTCCGGATCATAGCAACCCTCCTGGGCGACGAGCTCGCCTCGTGGTACGCTTCGCTCCTCGGGATCACGGAGCGGGAGTTTGCAGAACTGCCCGTGGACGCGGCCCCGGCCGTGCTGGAGGCGCTGCAGAAGCACCCCGACTACGAGGCTTTTTTAACCAGCGTCAGCCGGCATCTGAATCTGGCCGCATCGGTATTGCTGAGGCCTGCGACCTCATCCAGCAGCGGTACGGCTGGACGGACCAGCAGGTCCTAGACCTGCCGTTTGCCCGGTTTCTGGAACTGGCCAGGGTGTGCGCGGAGGCCAGGCGCGCGGAGATGCAGCGCCTGGCCTTCCTGTGGTGGCCGGTGCACGCGGCCCTCGGTGCCACCTGGGACGAATACATCCAGGGCCTGGGGCTGGCCGGCCAGCCGCGGGGAGTGACGCGCGAGGACGCCCTGGCCCGCGCCGAGCAGGCGCTGGCCCGGATGAGGCAGGGGTGGACCGTGGAGGTAGCCGCCGATGGCGAATGAGCTCATGCGGCTGAGCGTCATAATCGACACCAACGCGCGGGCTGTGATCACCCAGCTCGGCGAGGTCGAGCAGGCCGGTTTCCGGCTGCGGTCCTCGCTGGCCAACGTTGCGCAGACCGCCGCCGGCGTCTTCGCCGGCCTGGCGGGGTTCGAGGCCGCGCGGCGGGCCGCGTCCGCGTTCGTCAACACGGCCATCACGATGAACGCACGCCTGGAGCAGAGCCGGATCGCATTCGGCAACTTGCTCGGCTCCGCTCAGGCCGCCGACAAGTTGCTCCGCGACCTGTACGAGTTCGCTGCCCGGACCCCGTTTGAGTTCCCGGAACTGCAGGACGCCGCCCGGCGGATGCTGGCGCTGGGGTTCTCCGCACGGGACATCCTGCCCGTTCTGCGGGCCGTCGGCGACGCCGCCGCGGGCCTGGGGATGGGCACCGCAGGCATCGACCGGATCATTCTTGCGCTGGGCCAGATGCAGGCCAAGGCCAAGGTTTCCGGGGAGGAGATGAGGCAGCTCACCGAAGCCGGCATCCCGGCGTGGCAGATCCTCGCTGACGCCATCGGGACGACCACGCAGCAGGTCATGGAGATGGCCGAGAAGGGCCTCATCCCGGCCGACCGCGCCATCGCCGTCCTGGTGGAGGGCATGAGGCAGCGCTTCGGCGGCATGATGGAGGAGCAGGCGCGCTCGTTCGAGGGCATGATCTCCACCATCCGCGACAACGTGCGCATGCTCGTGCAGCAGATCACCGAGGGCCTGTTCGAGCGCGGCAAGGCCGTGGTGGCCTGGGTCAAGGATCTCACCGACCGC
>JBFMCJ010000699.1 GCA_040754675.1 Bacillota bacterium | reverse complement strand
CCGGGGACCGACCGACCGTCAGTCGGTCCCGGATACAGGCCGGCACGCGCGGAGAAGGGTGGCCGTAAGGAGGCGTGCTTCAGCCGATGCGGCAATGGCTTTTCGCCGGAGAACTGGGTCAGAAGGGCCGGCTGTTGATGCTGGCCGCGGCCATGCTGGTCGCGCTGTCGTTTCTGGGGCCGCTGTGGTCGTTGAGCCTGGGCGCACCCCAGTACCCGGAGGGCCTGAAGGTGCACGTGTACGCCCACAAGCTGGGCGGGCGGGTGGACATCGTCAACTCCCTCAACCACTACATCGGGATGCGGCCGATCCGGGAGGAGGACTTCGCCGAGTTTGACTACCTGCCCCGCATCTTCGGCGCCATGGGCGCGCTCATGCTGCTGGGCGCCATCATCGGGCGGCGGTGGGTGGCGGGCCTCGTCCTGGTGGTGACGCCGTCGCTCTTGCTGCTCCTGTACGACCTGCGGCGCTGGCTCCACCAGTTCGGCCACGACCTCGACCCCCGGGCGCCCATCCGGATTGCCCCTTTCACGCCACCGATGGTGGGGTGGAACCGGCTGGCCAACTTCGTTACCTTCAGCTATTTCAACTGGGGGACGCTTTTGGTGCTGGCTGCCATTGGCCTGGTCGTGTACGCGGTTGTGGTCACAAGGCCGGCCCGGGCCCCCCGGACCGTCCCCGAAGGGGTCAAAGCGTGAGGGACGGGAGGCATGCGGGCGTGCCAGGGCGGGCCGCCGCTGCGCTGGGGCTCGTGCTGGCCGCGGCGGTGGGAGCCCGCGCGGCAGTGCTGCGCGCCGGCTCCCCGGAGTATCCGACCGTCTCCGCGGCGCTGGGGGCGGCCCGGGACGGCGACACCGTCCTGGTCGAACCCGGCGTCTTTTCCGAGCGTATCGTCATCGACAAGGCGGTCGTGCTCGAGGGGAGCCCGGGCGCCGTCATCGACGGCGGGCGGGACGGCGACGTGGTGACCATACGGGCAAGCGGGGCGACGGTGCGGGGCCTGACCGTCCGCGGCAGCGGGCGCAGGCTGTGGCGGGACGAGTCGGGGATCAAGGTCCTGGGTCACAGCAACGTGATTGAGTCCAACACCCTCCAGGGGGTGTTGTTCGGCATTCACGTGTGGGGCGGCAACGGCAACGTCATCCGGGCGAACCGCATCGAAGGGCTTGCGGAACTCATCGAGCACGACAGGGGGGATGGCATTCGCCTTTACAACACGAACCACAACGTGGTAGAGCACAACTCCATCGTCACCCCGCGGGACGGCATCTACGTGGAGTTTGCCTCCCACAACCGCATCGCGTTCAACCGGATCGAGCGGGGGCGCATCGGGCTTCACTACATGTTCTCGGACGACAACGTCTTTGAGGAAAACGTCTTCGTTGGCAACGGCGTCGCGTCCGCCATCATGTACTCCAAGCGGTTGGTGGTGCGGCGCAACGTGTTTGCCAAGAGCTACGGGTACGGAGCGTACGGGCTTTTCCTCAAGGACGCCGACTCCGCCCTGGTGGAGGACAACCTGGTGCTCGCCAACGAGACCGGGCTGTCACTGGACTTTGCGGTACGCTGCACGCTCCGCGGCAACTACGTCGCCGCCAATGAGGTCGCTGCCCGCATTCTGGCCAGCTCCCGGGACAACGTCTTCGTCGACAACACGTTCGTCGCCAACGGCGACGGCGTGTATTTGAGCCCGGGGCGCCACGACCAGCGCTGGGACGACGGGCAGGGTCGCGGCAACTACTGGAGCAGCTACCGGGGTTACGACCTCAACCAGGACGGGATCGGGGACGTCCCATACGACGCCAGCGAGGTGTTCGGCCACCTGGTCGAGTCTTACCCCGAACTGAAGGTGTTCTTCCAGAGCCCGGCAGTTGCCGCCATCGCGATGGCCGAACAGGCCTTTCCCCTGCTGGACCGGCCG
>JBFMCJ010000698.1 GCA_040754675.1 Bacillota bacterium | reverse complement strand
CGCGGCAAGCAGCGCTTGAACGGCTCCTATGGCCGGCTCATCCCAGGCCGCCCACACGCCGGCGAGGGAGCCCGCCTTCGGATAGGCGGCCAGCAGATCCTGCATCGTCTTGCGGGCGTTGTCCACCGGCCCCGGCACGTTGATGTGGCGCTTCGAGATGACCTTGATGCCGGGGTAGCGGGCAAAGACCTCTTCCGCTGCCTTCGCTCTGGCTCTCACGCCCGGGTGGGGGTCATGGGTGAACATGATCACGTTGCCCTTGTACCCGATCCGCCGGGCCAGGTCCTCGGCGCTCATCCTACCGAGCGCCCCGTTGTCCGACGTAACGTTGACCAGCACGCCCGGCGCCAGTCCGGCATCAATGCCGAAGACAGGGATGCCAGCCGCTTGAGCGGCCCGGAGGCCCTTTGTCATCTGCGCCGGGTCGCCCATGCCCAGGACGATGGCGTCCGCTTTGAGCGCCACAGCGTTCTCGATGGCCCCGACGAGCCGGTTGAAGTCACCCGCGGTGTCGGTGACGGCCACCTTCCAGCCCTTCTCGACCGCGTAGCGTTCGAAGAGGCGGATGACCTCCCGGGTCGTGGCATTGGCCATGTACGGGGTGACGACGCTGATCTGCCGGACGTCCCCACCCGGGGCCGCCATTGCCGACAACGCCACTCCCGAGACGGCCACCGCACACAACAGCACGGCCACCCAACCACGCCGTATCGAGGACAGCCGCATCAATCCGTCGTTCATGATTGCGCCTCCCCTTCGCTCAAGCTCCTCTGGCCGTTCCCGCATTCCCCGGATGCCGACCGGCTCGAGGCAGCCGGACAGCGGTCTGTGGACGTTTCGTCTGCCCTTTCCTCCTCAACCCTCCTTCCCATGTCGTCTCAAGTAGGGATTGCGCTGCCGGAACTCCCGGTATAGGCCGTCGTACGCGGCAGCCATGCGCGGGTCGGGCACGAAGAGGCGGTCAACCGGGAAAAAGCCCGGACTCGGGATGAAAGACCGATACCAGCCCAGAGCCCGCCCGGCCAGGACGGCCGCCCCCCGCACCCCCACGTCCTGAGCACCAGCCAGGCGCCGCACCGGGCACTTGAGGACGGCCGCGAGGATCTCGCACCAGACGTTCGCCCGGCAGCCCCCGCCCGCCGCTCCAATGGGGTCCGCGCTGAACTGCGGCATCGCGTCGGCGATGGAGCGCAGCGCAAAGGCGACCCCCTCCATGACGCTCCTGACGAGTTCGGCGCGGCCTGTGCCAGGGCCGATCCCGACGAAGGCTGCCCGGGCCTTGCTGTCCCGGAACGGCGAGCGTTCTCCGGCGAGATAGGGCAGGTAGAACACCCCGCCGCTTCCCTCGGGCGCCGCCCGCACCAGGGCGCTGAGTTCCTCGTAGGGCGGGTCCCCGAGCTGGCGGCGGATCCACTCCAGGTTGCCGGCGGCCGTCAGCATAGGCCCGATGAGAAGCGTCCAGGATGGCTCGGGGTGGCGAAGCGTGAAGATCCCGCTGCTCGGATCCGCCCGGTCGCCGGGCGAGGTCAGCGCGAGCCACCCGCTGGTGCCCAGGTAAAGGTAAGTGCGCCCCGGTTCGCCGGCGCCTGCGCCGAGGGTCGTCGCGGCAGCGTCCCCCGCGCCGTGGACAACGGGCGTGCCGGCTGGCAGACCGAGGGCCTCCGCCGCCTCAGGGCGAAGACGCCCGACAACTGAGTAAGCCGGTGCTATTTCGGGGAGAAAGTCGGTTCGCAGCTCGAGGGCCTCCAAGAGCTCGACGGCCCAGCGGCCGCTCGCCAGATCCAGAAGCCCTGTGGTCGAGGCCGTCGTCGCATCCGTCACCGACGCGCCGCATGCCACCCACGCGATGTAGTCGTGAGCCCCGAACAGCAGCCGCCGGGCAAGGCGGTACGTCTCCGGCTCGTGCCGGGTGAGCCACAGGAGCTTGG
>JBFMCJ010000697.1 GCA_040754675.1 Bacillota bacterium | reverse complement strand
CGGGATCTGGGGCGGGAGGCCCGCGAGGCGGTCGAGGGCGTGCTCCTGCGCGAGCTGGCCCCCGGCCAGACCGAGTACCAGGTGGCGGGCCTGGTGAGCCGGGCGCTGTGGGATCGCGGGCTTGAACCGACGGTGCTGCTGGTGGCGGCGGACGAGCGTATCCGCCAGTACCGCCACCCGATCCCCACGGGCAAACCGGTCGAGCGCCACGTGATGGTCGTGGTCTGCGCCCGCAGGGGCGGGCTCATCGTGGCGCTGACTCGCATCGCTTACTTTGGCCGGCTGCCGGGCGACCTGAGGGCCCGGCACGAGGCTGTGTGCCGGGTGGACGCCGCCATGATCGACGCGACCCGGCCGGGTACGCGCCTTGCCGCCATCCTGGAGACGGCCGCCGAGGCGTACCGCAGGGAGGGCTTTCCCGACGAGTGGCGGCTGCACCACCAGGGCGGCGCCGTCGGGTACGCGGAGCGAGAGTTTCTCGCGACTCCGTCCAGCGTACAGGTGGTCCAGGCCCCCGGGGCGTTCGCCTGGAACCCCAGTATCACGGGCACCAAATCGGAGGACACGGTTCTGGTGGGGGCAAAGCCTGACCAGACAATCGAGGTGATTACGGCCCACAGCCCGGAGTGGCCGGGGGTGGAGGTGCAACTGGGCGACTGGAGGCTCTCGCGTCCCGGCATCGTGGAACTTGCCAGATCCCGTACCGGCGGTTAAGGTAATGTTGGCTATTCTGGACAGGGCCTTGCGGGCGCGTCCTGTCAGGGGTGGCTGGACGTGATTTACGAGTTCCGGTGCAGCGGCTGCGGCCGGCGCTTCGATGTGTATGCCACGCTCGCGGAGAAGGAGGCCGGGCTGTCCCCCACGTGCCCGGCATGCGGGTCGAGCGACGTGGCGAGGGTCTTCGGCCGGGTGATGCTCCTGCGTTCGGCGCTCTCCGACGCCGGCGGGTCGGGGCCCGGCGGCTCGGACAGCGGCGGCAAAGAGACCGACTTCGGCGGCGGAGGCTGGGGTGGGGACGGGTTCGGCGGTGACGACGGGCTCGATGGCGGCGATGACGGCTTTGACGGGGGCGACGGCCTCGACGGCGACACGTCAAGCAGCGGTGACGATCTCGACGAAGACTGGTGAAGGGGTGCCGGTGGGGAAATGAACTTCAGCATCGTTGGTGATACCCAGTCGGAGGTGCGGCAGTGGCTGGCCCGGGGGCTCCGGCAGGAACTGGAGCGCCGCGGCCACGTGTACGAGGACCCGCCCTCGCGGGACGTTCGGCTCGTGCTCAACTTCGTGGATACTGAAAAGCCGCGACCTTACCGGCGCCGCGCCCGCGCCACGTTCGTCTGTTCCGTGGCCGAAGCGGACAGGCCCGCCGAGGACGTGCTCAGGGCGGGCTATCCCTTGCTCATCCGGTCCCTGTCGAACCTGCTGCTTTACGCCGTCCCCAACAACGGACGGGTGGACACCTACTTCGTCACGCTGGAACAGGGCTACTACAGCGTGGAACACGAAGCCGACGACGCGACGTACTTCCAGCGCCTGTACGAGCGGCTGCACCCTCTGGCCTCGTCGAACCTGGTCATTGACAACCTCTTCGAAACGGACCTGCCTGAGGATCTGTGGGGTGGGGACGAGGCCGTGGAACAGATCCGGCGCGCCAGCCGCCGGCTGGGTGAGCTGGAGCTGCTGCCGGCGCCGTTTCCCATCCAGGAGATCCTGCCGCCCGAGGACTTTCGCCACGTGCAGCACCTGTACGGCATCGGCGGGTTGAGCTACGGCAACATCAGCGCCCGGCACGACCGCTCGAGCTTCTGGATGAGCGCAAGCGGCGTCAACAAGTACCGCCTGGACACCGTGGGCCAGGACATCCTGCTGGTCAAGGGATACGACGCGCACAAGAACGCGATGCTCCTCAGCGTGCCGCCGAACGTGACGCC
>JBFMCJ010000696.1 GCA_040754675.1 Bacillota bacterium | reverse complement strand
GAACATTCGAGGTGGCCAGCGCGGTCTTCGCCGCGTCGATCCTTTTCGGCTTCCTCATCGCCGTCTTCTTTCATCCCCGCGGCTGAGAAGCGATGCGTGCAGCCGCCTGGCTTTGGCGGCATAGGCTCTCGGCCCTGCGGGGGAAACTACCCGATGGAGGTGCGCTTCAGGTGGATTGGGTTCGAGCAGCGGTGCGGTTCGTCGTCTCAGCCGTCGTGTTGATGTTCGTGGGAGCCATCGTTCCGGGGTTTCGGACGCTGGGGTTCTTCAACGCACTTTTGGCGGCGCTGGTCATCTCCGGGGTCGGATGGCTCGTTGAACGCGCCCTGGGCCGCAACGTCTCCCCGTTCGGCCGCGGCCTTGTCGCCTTCATCGTGTCGGCCGTGGTCATCTGGGCGGCGCAGTTCGTGGTGCCCGGCATGTCGGTGACCGTCCTGGGAGCGCTGCTCGCCGCGCTCATCATCGGGGTCGTGGACCTGTTCGTACCCACGACGCTGCGCTAGTCGCGCCGGACCGGTCGCGCAATGCGTCTCCAGCGACCCCGGCCTCTCAAGCCCGTCAGGCCCCAGCCGCAGAAGCCGGACAATGCAGGCGGCCAGCAGCATCCTGGCGTTCAAGGTCAGGGTGGGGATGGAGCCCCCAGGGCGTCGGTCGAGCAGACGGTCAGCGCCATCGCAGCAAAGTTCGGCAAGGAGAAGAGCTTTGACCTGATCACCCGGCGCATCCAGGTGGGGGGCCGAGACGCGGCGTTCATCTACCTGGATGGGTTCCTCCAGCCCGTTCCCGGCATGCGAGTGCTGCAGGCGCTGATGGGAATCGGGCCCGGCGCCCTGAAGGAAAACCCGAAGCAACAGCTTGAAGAGAAGCTCGTCCCGTTCTTCGAGCTGATGTGGGTCCGCAAGCCCGACGAGGCTGTCGACGAGATCCTCGTGGGGCAGTCGGCGGTGGTGATCGCCGGGCTCGACGAGATCCTGCTCCTTGACCTGCGCCAGTACCCGTCTCGCCAGGTGGAGGAGCCGGACCTGGAGCGGGTGACCCGGGGAGCCCGAGACGGCTTCACCGAGGTGGCGCTGGTCAACGTCAACCTGGTGCGCCGGCGCCTCAGGGACCCCAATTTGAGGGTGGAGGCGCTGAAGGTCGGGATCCGCTCCAAGACCGACGTGTTTCTCCTGTACGTGGAGGACCTGGCGCCACGAGACTTGGTGGACCGGGTGCGGGAGCGGCTGGTCAACATCCGGGCCGACGCGCTGCCCATGGGCTCCAAGAACCTGGAGGAGTACCTCACCGGGTCCCGCTTCAACCCGTTTCCGCTCGTCCGCTTCACCGAACGCCCCGACGTGGCGGCGAGCCACCTGCTGGAAGGCTACGTGGTGCTCATCACCGATACATCCCCCGCGGCCATGGTGCTGCCGGCCAACGTCTGGCAGTTCACACAGCACGCGGAGGAGTACGTGCAGGCGCCGACGGTCGGTACGTACCTGCGCTGGGTGCGCTTCATCGCCATCGCCATATCGGTGGTGCTCGTGCCCCTGTGGGTCGCACTGGCCACCCGGCAGGAGATCCTGCCGCCGTGGCTTGCATGGGTTGGGCCCAAGAAGAGCTCGGTCTTCCCCATCTGGCTGCAGCTGCTCCTGTTGACCCTGGGGCTTGACATCATCCGGATCGCGCTCATCCACACCCCGACGGCGCTGGCGACCTCCATCGGTCTCGTCGGTGCGGTGCTGCTGGGGCAGTTTGCGGTTGCGGCCGGGCTTTTCACCAATGAGGCATTGCTTTATGCCGCGCTGGCCGCCATCGGGTCGTTCACCACGCCGGCGCTCGAGTTCGCGCTGGCGCTGCGGCTGTTCCAGTACCCGCTCATCGGGCTGGCGGCGTGGCTCGGCCCCGTTGGCCTTGCAGGAGGGCTTCTGGTGCTCATCTACATCATGGCCCTGACG
>JBFMCJ010000695.1 GCA_040754675.1 Bacillota bacterium | reverse complement strand
CTATGCTGCCCGGCAAAGAACGACGGGGGGTGAAAGCGAGGGAATGCCACAGTTGCCTGATATCGCGGCGTAACGGGTGGCAGTCAAGCGGGAACCCAATTTACACCACTTGCGGGGACGCTATCCTGAACTGCCGGTTCGCTTCGCAGGCGTTACTTGGTGAAAGGGTGTCATGCTTTAGCGTCGGCGGTCTGCTCGGCCTTTTCCTGGTCGTCTGACCTACATTCCAGGCGGCCTTAGAGATCGCGAATGGTTCGTGGAAGTGGACATGTCTGCCACCTTGGCCCTCGTGATCGATCGGCTAAACCGCGATGAATCAATCAGTTTTCTTTTTGATGCTACAGAGAGGATCAAGTCCTTCCTTCGCGGGTGAACCCAGGAGCGGCAATAGGTGAACGTGAATTGCCAGTGGAGTCGCGAAGAATTCAAGCTCCTTCTCGCGAGGGGGACTCGCGGTACGAGGACCCTGCCACTACTGAGACCATGCTGCGGGCGCTCGCCCGCCTTGGCGAGGAGGGTTACCCGGAAGCCGCCACCAGCGAGGAGGTGACGGTGGAAGTGAGGCTGACGCGCCTGCGCTTGGGGCTACCCTCTGAGCCGCAGTGCAGCATCCGGAGCACCAACCTCGTGGAGAGTGCTTTTGCCCGCCTCCGAGAGCTGACTCGGCGTGTCACATCGTGGCCCGAAGGGGCAGAGCCTGCGCCAGTAGTTCAGCAACGCCAATCAAATCCGCATCCTGAGCCAACCCCCACAGGAGGCGGCCTCGGAAGCTCTTTCCCACCTATGTTGAGCTGTCAAGCGGCGCCGACCGACTCGGTCCAACGGGCGAGATTTCACCCCCCGGGCGGAAGGGCCATGGCCATCGAGGACCTGCGGGCCCCCTTGGGGGCAGGCGCAACCGGTTCCCGACTGGCAGAGCCCCTCCTCACCTTCTCGGTAAAGGCTGCGCCATGGGTTGTTTCCGGAGCCGCCAGGCGGCAGTGGGCCAAGCGTCAATCGTTCTCCGGGTATGGACCTTCGAGAATCATCTCGATGAGCGCCGTATCGTTGACTATCTGGAGTTCAGGAAGCTGCCGCTGCTCCGGTGTCAACTGGCCCACGTACCAGTCGCGCTCGCCGTCCCAGAGAAGCCAGGAACGCACACGACCTGAGCGATCGATCATCCCAGCGGCGCGGAACATGGGAAAGGGCTTGGCCGAATCAGGTACCTCTTCATGGGCCACGATCGTGACAATGTCGCGATGGACGGCGGCTCCCAAAGGGAAGAACGCTTTGAAATGCTCCTCTTGCTTCACCACCTCGGAGAAGTCGGCCGGTCGTTGCGTGTAAATGCCTCTCAATACCCGCAGTAGTGCACCGTACATCGGATGCTTATGGGTGTACTGTGCATAGGCAAGGCCGCGAGGGGTAGGAATCTCTATCACATCCCCGATCTTGGGCCGCCGCTTCTTGGTCGTATACGTCGGCATGGCTAGAACCCCTCATAACCTACCTCTCCTGGTACGACCCGGAGGCCGGCCGGTGGCTGACGCCAGATCCAATTCGAGACGGCCTGAACTGGTATTGCCCAATTCGAGCGATGCCGGGCCTTTCGGCGACTGGTTCGCTGGCGCAGCGGCCAGGAAGGACGGCTTCCGGGGAGCCGAGCGGGCCGTTACCTGGAGCGGCGAGGGCATCTTCACCCACAACGTGGCCCGCGCCGCCCGCCGGCTGCTGGCCCTGGCCCCGGTGGGAGCCTGAGCCGGCCCCGCCGGGCCGGCAGGGAGAGGGAGAAAGCTTGCAGGACGACCCCATCCCGCCACGGGTCGAGCCGCTCTCTCCGTCGCCGGCGACTTTATCAGGAGGCACTGGTCTAGCCTTTGGCTTCGTGATTGCCAATAACTCTTTCTAGCTCACGCAGCACCCTTTCTACCTCCGCTGCCTGATCCGAGCGATTCAC
>JBFMCJ010000694.1 GCA_040754675.1 Bacillota bacterium | reverse complement strand
GCGGGCAGCTCCCGGCAGACCACGAGCAGGTCGACGTCCGAGCCGGGGCCCGCTTCGCCCCGGGCCACCGAGCCGAACAGCACGACCGAAGTGAGGTTGTCCCCCAGCACCTCCCGGGCGGCCAGGGCGTACGCCTCCGCCAGGCGGCGGAGATCCCGGTTCAGCTCACCCGGCTCCGGCGTCACCGGCTCCCTCCCTCCCCCACGCACCGCGCCGCGGCCAGCAGCACCAGCCGCGGGTGCGTGTGGTCGGTCAGCGCCAGCGGCTTCTCCTGGTACAGCGCCTCGGCCCGGGCCGCCCAGTAGGCGCGGTGGGAAACGTGGCTCGACACCACGACGACCACGTCCGCCTCTGAGACGGCGCGCTCCAGGCCCTCCTCGCGCCAGCCGTCCCAGTGAACCACCCGGCACGGCCAGTCCCCGTCGGGGAAGCGGTTCCACGGCCCGCCCACCACCGCCACCGTCCTGCCCGCAAGGCGCCCAAGCAGCGCTTCATCACCAGGACCAGGGGTAGGGGCAGGGGCGGGCGCGGGCAATTCGTGCCCCGGCGGAGCGGGAACTTCTTCTCCCAGGTTCCGCTCCAGTTCTTTCACCCGGGTCCGCAATTCATCGATGAGCGCCTTCCACTCCTCCCGGCGGGATATCCCTCCCGGCCTGGACGCCTGCCCGGCCGCGGCCAGTTCGTCCCGCAGCCGGCGGATCTCGCCCGAAAGCGACGCAATCTTCTTCTCCAGCTCGGCGCGCAGCCGGCGCTCCTCGTCCAGCCTGCGGGAGAGTTCCGCAGCCCGGGAACGGGCGCGGTCGAGCTCGCCCTGCAGGGACCTCAGGCGGCGCCACAGGGCGGCTTCCCCCTGCTCGGGCCGCTTAACCAGCCGGCCCAGGGCTTCCGTCCGGACGGACTCCAGGCCCTCCGGCAGGGGGATGCCCGAGAGGACAAACTCGACGGTCCACGGGTCGTGCTCCTCCGGGGCCCTCGCGGCCCACGCCCGCAGGCCTGTACGCTGGATGTCCCGCACGAGCACCCGCGCCCAGGCCCCCATCAACTCGCGGGCGTGCTCCTCCGCCAGCCGCCGGCATTCCACCTCGGACGGGGGCGCCGGGAGGCCCGCCTCCGCAAGCGCTTCCTGCCACGCCTGCCCGTCCCAGCGGCGCCAGACGGACCGGTGCTTGCCCGAGGACACCGCCAGGGTCGCGTACGCCTCGACGAACTCAGCGAACACCTCGGGTGGCCAGCGCGAAAAGACGTAGTGGGCCGCGTCCTCGGCGGCGACTTGCTCCGGGCTCAGCTCCACCGGACCCGACGCGCCCGGCCCGGTCACGGGCAGGACCCACGACCCTATCTCGGTCGCAGGCCCGACCATTTCCCCGTCCACGTACAGGGCGATGTGGGTGGCCGGCGGGCTGACTCCCGGGCCGTCACACTTGGGGCACGGCAGCGAAAGCACCGGGATGTCGTCCTCGGGCCTGTCCGAATCCATCCACTGTTGCACCTCGTCCACGGAGCCGAATTCCCGGTACACGGCGGCCAGCGTGCGGCGGCACACCGGGCACTCCCTCAGCTGCACGATGGCGTGCGGGGGCAGGCGGTCAGCCACGGCGCTCCCTCCCGAACCTCTCTTCGCGCAGCCTGGCATACTCCGCCCACGCCTCCAGGGCGTCGGCCGCGTCGTGCAGAGCCTCGGCCGCCCGGCGCAGCGCGCGGCTGGCCCCGACCGCCTGGCGGGCGGTCGCGCCTTGTCCCGCCGCAGCGAGCAGGAACCACGCCCGGGCAAGGGCCAGCCGGGCAAGAGAAGCCCTCGCCAAAAGATCGTCCACAGGTGCCACCTCCGCTACAAGGGCTTGCCCGCCCCGCACAGGAATTCGCCCTCCGACCGGCGAGTCTCCTTCCGTTCTTCGTCACGCGAGCAGGCCAGCGGTGGTGGAGGCGCTCCCGGCGGACGCGCAAC
>JBFMCJ010000693.1 GCA_040754675.1 Bacillota bacterium | reverse complement strand
GCCTTCAACTCGAGCTCCGTGAGAGGGACTGGTCAGCACCAGTTTAGCACGTTTCGGACCCGTAGATATCATGGAGTGACCGATCCTGCACTCGCCAGGCCGGGGTACAACTGGTACCCTGGCCACAAGAGCAGCTCAGGGCAAGGAGTTGCCAGCGAGGGAGGATCGGCCGTGGAGAAGGATATCACATACGTTGGGATGGACGTGCACAAGGAGACCATCGCGGTGGCGTACGTGCGAGGGGGCAGCAAGCCCGAGGTGTGGGGACTGATCCCGAACAAGGTGGCGGTCGTGCTTAAGACACTCAGGAAGCTGGGCCCCTTTGACCGGCTGCACTGCTGCTACGAGGCGGGGCCGTGCGGGTATGTGCTGTATCGGAAGCTCACCGAGGCTGGGATCAGCTGCGTCGTGGTGGCGCCGTCGCTGATCCCCCAGAAGCCCGGGGACCGTGTGAAGACGGACCGGAGGGATGCTGGGAAGTTGGCCGGTCTCTTGCGCAGCGGGGAACTATCTCCGGTGTGGGTTCCCGGCGTGGAGCACGAGGGGTTACGGGATCTGACTCGCGCGAGGCAGGCAGCACGGCAGGACCTGCAGCGCCATCGGAACCGGGTCGGCAAGTTCCTCTTGCGGCTGGGGATGTACCCGCCCGAGGGGGTGAAGAGCTGGGGCCGCGGGTACTGGAAGTGGCTGGAGGCCCTCCAGCTGCCGACGGTGGCCCAGACCCTGGTGCTCAGGGAGCAGCTTCAGGCCGTGCGCCGGGCGGAGGAACTGCTCGGGCGGCTTGAGGCGGAGATCGAGCGGGCAGCACGGGAGGGTCCCCTGGCTGGGACCGTGAGGGAGCTGCAGGCGCTGAGGGGGGTGAAGCTGATCTCGGCGGCGACCCTGGTGGCAGAGTTGGGGGACATCGGCCGCTTCCGGAGCGCCAGGGAGCTCATGGGTTACTCTGGGCTGGTGTGCAGCGAGGCGTCCAGCGCCGGCAGGGTCCGGCGGGGACCGCTGACCAAGACGGGCAACGCCACCGTGCGGTGGGTGGCCGTGGAAGCCGCCCATCACTACCGCCATCTGCCCAAGGTGAGCCTCGATCTGAAGAGGCGGCAGGAAGGGTGTAGCGAGGCTGCCAAGGAGATCGCCTGGAAGGCACAGGGTCGGCTGAACCGGCGCTACCGCCGCCTCGCGGGCCGGGGTCTGCCGACGCCCAAGGTGGTGGCGGCCGTGGCCAGGGAGCTGCTGGGCTTCATATGGGCCATCGCCCGCCTGGCTGCCGGGGAGGGCCGAGCGGAAGCGGCGGTGGGCTAAACGGCCTTCCAACGGCTCCAGCGCCGCAGCTGGCGTGGGGAACTGACTGTCCCATGGACGAAGGGGGGCTGCGACGGGCCTCGGGTTTACCGCTTTTGGGCCGTGGTATCCCAGCTGTGGGGCGGGGCAGGAGGAGGAAGCCTCCCGTCCCACCCCTCGCCACGGCCCCCGAGTGGGCGCTCGGGTCGCTCCCCAGCGTTGCCCTATCCTCCCCTCGGGCAGAACCATGATACTGGGGAGGCAAGGAGGGAACAAGAACGAGGGGGTGATGGCCTCAGGAGGGGATGCAGCAGCCAGCGGGCGAGCACGGCAACGGTAAGGAGAACCCTCGTCCGGCCCTTTGCGATAAGAGCGAAAGCTCGAACGCGCGTTCGTAGAACGAGGCAGCTCCAGACGGCTCAATGGCGTGCGGATAGCCAAACCCGCGAATACCAGGCTGATTCACCGTCGATGTGGCCCCGCTCGCCCGCTGGCACCCGCATCCCGTCCCACATTGGAACCACTCCCGAGCAGATGTTTCACCAGGCCAGACACACAGGACCAAGAAGGCGAGTCTTGACAGGTCACTCCATACCAGGGCCGGGGCTCGTCCCCGGCCGCCCCGTGGCTACAGGTTGTATACCGACGACCCGCAATGGCGCCTCCGCCTCT
>JBFMCJ010000692.1 GCA_040754675.1 Bacillota bacterium | reverse complement strand
CCGATCATCAGCAGCAAGCTGGAAAACAGCAGTAGCGTCATGGCCAGGTACTGGTCCTTGTTGATGAGCGCATCGTACAGAAGCGGCCCGATGGTCGGCAGATTCAAAACGATGGAACTGATGATGGTGCCGTTGATGAGGTACGGAAGGCTCAAGCCCGCGAGGCTGATGAGCGGGTTGATAGCATTGCGCAGAACGTGCTTGTAGACTACCAGGCGTTCAGGCAGGCCCTTGGCCCTGGCCGTCCGCACGTAGTCTGCTCCCAGTACGTCCAGGAAGTTCGCCCGGGTGAGCCGCATGAGCCCTGCCACACCGTGGAAGCCGATGGCAATGAGCGGAATCCAGAGATGGCCCAGCAGATCCCGGAATTTCGCCCAGCCCCATGGAGCATCGATGTACCGGGCGCTGAAAAGCCCGCCCACGTTGGTGCTGCCCGACCGCAGTGCCAGCCACACGAGCAGCAGGGCCGCCAGAAAGTCGGGCACGGCGTGCCCCAGGTAGGTGACCGCCTGTACCATGAACTCGGTGGCGCTGTTTCGCCGCAGCGCCGTGAAAACCCCCAGGGGGACGGCGACGGCCCAGCTGAAGGCGAAGGTGGCCCCTGCCACCGCCACCGTCCACCCCAGGCGTTCCCAGATCATGCTCACGACGGGGCGGCTCGTGGCAAACGAATAGCCAAAGTCGCCCCGCGTCAGGATTCCCTGTACCCACCGCGCGTACTGCACGTAAAGGGGCCTGTCCAGGCCGAGCTGGACGCGGACCCGCTCGACGGTCTCCGGGCTGATCCTCGGGTCGTCCAGGTACTGCGTCAGGAAGTCGCCGGGCTGCAGCTTGATCGTGATGAAGGAGATGATGGAGCTGATCCAGAGCACCAGCAGCATCAGCATGACCCGCCGCAGCACGTAGGCCCGCACGCGCCCGTTCCCCCCGACCCTCGTTCCCGCTTCCCGAGCTCAGGCCCGCATCGGCCCGGGCCGTCCGCCCGCCGTGTGCCGCTACACCGACCCTGCTCCCGACCTCACCTTCGTACGAACACCGTGGAATTGCTCCACAGGATCAGGTGAGCCTCGGGGTGGACGAAGACGTTGCCGACCTGGTTCGAGGCCACCGTTGCCACGCCGGGCTTCACGACCATGATGACATCGAGGTTCTGCGCGAACAACCGCTGCCACTCCCCGTAGAGCTCCCGGCGCTTCTGCTGGTCATCGGTCACCTCGGCCTGCTGGAAGAGGTCGTAGATGGTGCGCTCCCAATCGAACATCTCGTCAAGCTTCGGGGTCTCGCCTTCTTTTGCGGGCTGCACGGAACGGTGCCAGTAATGAAGCGACGTCCCCGGCTGCCAGATGTCCTTGCGCAGCTGCGGGTCGGGCTGGTCGCCGTAGGCCATGAGCACGGACTGGAAGTTGCCCGCCAGCGCGGTCTGGAACACCGTGCTGAACGTGAGTCCCTGGAGATCGACTTTGACCCCGATGGAGCCGAGGTCGTTTTGCAGGATGGTCGCGATGGCCGGGTAGACCGCCGAGTCACTTGCATAGGTGAGCGTGAACCGCACGGGCTTGCCGTTCGGGATGCGGCGCACACCATCCGGCCCGGGCTTGAGCCCGAGATCGTCCAGAAGCGCGGCTGCCTTTTTGAGGTCGTAAGTGCCGAGGTACTGCGTCGTATCGGCCCAGAAGAACGTTCCTGGCGCCACGCCGTGCCCCGGCAGCGCGGCCAGCCCGTTGTAGACGTCGTCGATGATGCGCTGCCGGTTAAGGGCGTACTGCATGGCCTGGCGGAACTTGAGGTTGTGGAAGAGCTGGCGCAGGTCCGGGTCCTTCTCGTCGTAGTTGAACGCCCAGTGGATGGTCGAGGGCACCCCGTACAGGCCGCGGCCCGCCAGCGCCTTGAAGCCTGCGCCCGCGAGCTCGCGGCGCTTCATGTCCGGATACTGCGCGCCGCCGACCC
>JBFMCJ010000691.1 GCA_040754675.1 Bacillota bacterium | reverse complement strand
GCGCCGGCGACCCTTGATACCATGCGCCTGCTGTCAGCTTCCCCGCCTCTTCAGGAACCCCCGCCGGACACCCGCACGATGCGGCCCTCGACCGCCGGACTCACGGTGCCACGAGCCTGGATGTAGCGGGCCACGACCTCGGCCATGAGCGGGCCGGCCGCGGGGTCGAGCAGCACTTTGGCGTCCTTGAAGATCTCGTACCCGTCACCGCCGCGCAACATGTAGTCGTTGGTGGCCAGGATATAGTGCGCGGACTCGTCGAGCGGCTGGCCGTTCACCCTGATCCACAGCACCCGCTGCCCGGCCGGCCGGGAGGGGTCGAAGGCGAAACGGAGGCCCGATACCTGGGGGAAGCGCCCCGCCGTCTTCTCCACCTGGCTCACGCCGTTCTCCAGGGCCGCCCGGATCTGCGCGCCAGTGACGTCCAGCTTCACCACCACGTTGCCGAACGGCAGCCACGCCACCACGTCCCGCCGGCGGATGGACCCTGCAGGGAGAACCGCGTTGGTGCGGATGCCGCCGCCGTTGGTGATGGCAATCTGGGCCCCCACCGCCTCGCGAATGGCGTCGGCTACCAGGTTACCGAGCGCCGCCTCCTGCAGTCGCACCGTGCTGTTGCGAGCGTCCAGGTCCACTGCGGCCTGGCCGATGACCACGTCCATCTCCCGGGAGAGGTTTGCCGTCCACTTGTTGACCAGGGCTGCCATGGCTCGATCATCGGGCACGCTCTGGTCGACCGTCATCATCCGGTCCTTGAAGCCCACCACACGGCCGCCCTCGATGGTCAGGCTGACGACGCCCAGGTAGCGGTTGTCACTGCCTGCCTTGGCGATGAGCCGCCCGTCCACGACCTCCCGCATGACATCGTGCTCGTGGCCGCCGATGACCAGGTCGATCTCCGGCACCTCGCGCATCAGCCGCACGTCGTCCGCCATGGTCTGGTGCGTCAGGGCGACGATGACCTGGGCCCCCATGGCCCGCATCTGCGCAATGGCCTTGCGCGCGGCCTCAACGGGATCGATGAAGCGCCACTGAGCGCCCGGGCTCGAGAGCACCTTCGACTCGGGGGTCACCAGCCCCAGGAGACCCACGCTCACCCCGCTCATCTGGCGCACCACGAAGGGATAGGTGCCCGGGAAGGGCCTGCCCTCGGGGTCCACCACGTTGGCGACGACCCACGTGAAGGTGGACTCGCGCACCCGTTGCGCCAGGACCTCGTCGCCAAAGTCAAACTCATGGTTGCCGAACGTGGACACGTCCACCCCGAGCGCGTTGAACGCCTCGATCATCTGTTCCCCTTTGAAGACCGACGACATGATGGATGGCGAGATCACATCGCCGGCAAACAGCAACAGCGCCTCGGGGTTTTGCGTTCGCGCCTGCTTCACCAGCGTGGCAAGGCGTGGCATGCCTCCAAGCTTGCCGCCGTCCACCGGCTCCAGGGTGTACGTGTCGTTGAAGTGAAGGATGTCAAGCTGCGCTGCAATTGCCGCAAGCTGTAGCGCAAACACCAGCACCGACGCCGCAAGCGCGCCGGCGAACCATCGGAAAAGCCTGCTCCGGACTCCCGCCAAAGGATCTCCACCCCTTTCCGTGCGGTGTTTACGGCACGTGGGTGCCCCAGATCCTTCTACGCACGGAAGCTTTCGGCTCCACCCGAAGCCGGGGCACCTCGGCGACCAGCATCCCGGCCAGGATGAGAGCGCCGCCGAGCATCGCGCGTGCCCTGAACACCTCCCCGGCGAACATCCACCCGGCCAGCCCCGCAAACACGGGCTCCAGCGAGAAGATGACGGCCGCGTGCGTGGCCGAGGTGTGCCGCTGGCCCCAGACCTGCAGCACCAGGAACACCCCGCTGACTAGCGGGCCTGTCAGCAGCAACGTGCCCGCCACCAAGGGGTCGAAACCTTCGCCCCGCCACCCTTCAAACGACGCGACGGCCGCGCTGAGCG
>JBFMCJ010000690.1 GCA_040754675.1 Bacillota bacterium | reverse complement strand
CCGGTGCGCCGGTCAAACCGGCAAGGTGTTACAGGTGCAAGTCCTGAACAGTAAAGGTCTAGCGAACCATACTGGCCCCGGGTCATGCGCCGAGGCGGGTAACTGCCCAGGCGAAGCGTTGACAGGGGAGCGTGCAGGTTGGGTATTGAGCCGCGAAAGTCAACCTAAAACTTTGGAGCGCCGACGTTTTCGGAGCGACGGAAGGCCACGCTGTGACGGTCGCCAGCGCGAGACCGGCACAGGCTCCACGCGGTCGGAGACCCCGTACATGCACGGAAGCACCTTGCGCGGGAACCGGGAGAGCCCGTGCTTGCCCGTTGTGGAGGATGGTGCAACGGGCCGCATCGGGAAGTCTGAGGACGCAAGCCGATGATGCACGAGCACGGGCAGTCGGACGGTTGCATAGTACCTGAGAAGTCTCCGAACGAGCCTGGGCGACCGGGTGCGGAGGGGATGGAGGGAAGGCAATCGGCCAAAGGGAATGCGCGAGAGAGCCACATGCCCCGGGCACAGGACCGGATGATGGGCATGCCCCCGGCGCTGGAGCGCATACGAGCGGTCGTCAGGAGGGATAAGGGAGAGAGGCTGGTCTCGCTTTACCACCACGTGTACAACGTGGACCACCTGCGGGAGGCGTACTTGAGCCTCAATCCGAAGGCGGCGCCGGGGGTGGACCAGGTCACGTGGCGGGAATACGGGCAGGACTTGGAGGGGAACCTGCAAGACCTGTCTGGACGACTGAGACGAGGAGCCTACCGAGCCAGGCCGGTTGAGCGGGTGTACATCCCGAAAGCCGACGGGCGGCAGAGGCCACTTGGGAAGCCGGCGATGGAGGACAAGATAGTGCAGAGAGTAGTCGCCGGCATCCTGAGTGTCGTCTGGGAAGAGGAGTTTCTGGGCTTCTCGTATGGGTTCCGACCGGGGCGCAACCCGCACCAAGCGTTGGATGCGCTGACGGTAGGGATCACGGTAAAGCGGGTAAGCTGGGTGCTGGATGCCGACATTCGTGGTTTCTATGACACCATCAATCACGAATGGTTGGTCAAGTTCATCGAGCACCGGATCGGGGACCGGCGCGTCGTGCGTCTCATCCAGAAGTGGCTGAAGGCGGGCGTGCTGGAGGACGGGAAGTGGAGGCCGAGTGAAGAGGGGACGCCGCAGGGCGGGGTCATCAGCCCGGTGTTGGCGAACATCTATCTTCACTATGCCTTCGACCAGTGGGTCCAACACTGGCGGACACGTAAGGGCCGCGGCGACGTTGTGGTGGTGCGGTACGCGGACGACTTTGTGTTGGGCCTTGAGCGCCGCAGCGAAGCGGAGCAGTTTCAGAAGGAACTGGTGGAGCGGTTGCGCCGGTTCGGGCTGGAGCTGCACGCGGAGAAGACCCGTCTCATCGAGTTTGGGCGCTTTGCGGCGTCCAACCGGGCGAGGCGGGGTGAGGGCAAGCCAGAGACCTTTACCTTTCTGGGCTTCACCCACATCTGTGGGCGCAGCCGGAGAGGGAGGTTTGTGGTAGTGCGGCAAACGGTACGGAAGCGGATGCGGGCGAAGCTGCAGCAGGTGAAGCGAGAGCTGCGGCGGCGCAGGCATGAAGCCGTGCCGGAACAGGGTCGATGGCTGGCGTCCGTCCTGCGCGGCCACTACCAGTACTATGGGGTATCGCTCAATGGAGAAGCGCTGGCGGTGTTCCGCAACGCGGTGATCCGCACCTGGAAGCGGGCGCTGGAGCGTCGCAGCCAGAGGGGGCGGGTCACCTGGGAGCGGATGTCGCGCCTGACGGGCAAGTGGCTGCCGAGTCCCCGAATCTACCATCGTTATCCTGCGTCCTGGATACGGTCGCTCGTCACGACCTAAGGCAAGAGCCGGATGCGGGAAAGCCGCACGTCCGGATCTGTGAGGGGGGTGGCCCGTAAGGGCCATCCCTACCTCGACCAACAGGTGGGCCTCGTAGAACCC
>JBFMCJ010000689.1 GCA_040754675.1 Bacillota bacterium | reverse complement strand
GCAGAGTTCGGGCCAGAAGAAGGGCCAGAGCATGATTTCCAAGCGCGGTCGCCCCGGCCTGCGGCACATCCTGTACCTGGCGGCCCTGGCGGCGGTGGCGAAGAACCGCGAGTTTCAGGAGTTGTACGCCTCCCTGACCATGCGCCCGCGCAATCCTCTCAAGGGTAAGCAGGCTCTGGTGGCGGTGGCCATCAAGATCCTGCGGATCATGTTCGCGCTGGTGAAGTCCGGGCAGAGGTACTGCCTGGGCAAACTGATGGATCGGTGCCGGCAGGAGGCTGTGAAGGCGGCCGCCTGATGCACAAGAGCCCCTGAATGAGTCTTGGGCGGGGGATCCCCAGCCAAACCCATTAGGGCGCCAGGAGACTGTGCGACCCCGTTCGCGAGTAGCTGGACCCCCGCCCGCCTCCATAAGGCAGAACGAAGGAATGTAGGGCCCGGACCGGGACCCAGCGAGACGTGATAGGGTAGTCGGAGTCAAACGTGGCGGGGAGCCGCCCAAGGCTGCAAGCGGGGGCTGCAGGGACTTCAAGAAACTGAGGGAGAGCGAGCAATCAGGAGGGATCAATCGAAAACACTGAGATAGGCTGAACTGTCCCAGGGTGGGGTTCGATGCGGTGGGGGTAGAGCGTCTGGTGGACCGGCTCGAGCGCGGTGTCGCCGTCTTGGGACGGGCTGTGGCTCAAGCGAAGCAGGTGGTGGCAGGCAACCGCCACATCGCCGACCGGCTGGTCAGCGTCTTTGATCCGGATGCCAGGCCCATCAGGCGGGGGAGGCTCAAGGATCCCACCGAGTTCGGTTACAAGGTGGCATTGCAGGAAGTGGAAAACGGTATCATCTCGGGGCACGAAGTCGCTCAGGGGAACCCACCGGATGAGAAGTTGCTGCCTGCTGCGGTCAAGCGCCATGAGCGGCAGTTCGGGAAACCGCCCAAGGAACTTGCCGCCGACCGTGGCTTCTCCAACCGGCGCCAGGAGAGGGAGCTTGAGGCGCGAGGGATCGAGCACGTGTGCATCCCATACAGAGGCAACAAGAATGCCGCCCGCAAGGTGTTTGAGCGACAGGCATGGTTCAGGCGCCTGGCGATGGCGGGCAGGGTGCGAGGGCAGGATCAGCCTTCTGAAGCGGAAGTTCGGGCTGGATCGCTGCAGGTCCCGGGGTCGTGCGGGGGCGGAAACCTGGGTGGGCTGGGCAATACTGGCCCACAACCTGAGCAAGATGGCGGCTCTCACGTGAGACAGGGTGGTTCAGGGAAAGACAGCCTCCTCTCGCCAGGGAGGTTGGGATTGGGTGGCGACCCGCGGGGGGCGTTTTTCAGGGGGAACTAGTTACGGATCCGTGATTCACACCCATTGGAAGTATCGGAGGTGATGAGATGGATGACCAAAGTTGGAGGGTTCCGAGAGCAGTCCAGGCGCAGGTTCAAAATCTGATGGCGAAACTACCCAACGACGTGCCCGGCTTCGAGAGGGACTTAGCCACGTATATCCTAGAACATCTTCGTGACCCTGTCACGGAACGATCCCTCGTTGAGACCGATCAAGTCATCACGTTACTAGACGTTCGTATGGGTGATTGCTATCCGTCAGTGAGGATTTCACCTATGGCCTCGCAACTTATTGTGGAAGCGATGCACCTGCACGACCTGGGCAAAGCGTACGGTGCTAATCTCGCTCTCCTTCGTAATCTAGCCGAGCAAATACTTCGAATTCCTTCGACTAATGACGGCTGATGGAGCGATAATGGTCTAATCGTAATCCATGTACTACCTACCAGGGCCAGACCTACTACTACCGGACCAACGGGCGCTGCGACGTCCTGGCCCTGGTCGATGCTCAGGGTAACGTGGTTGCCTCCTACCGCTACGATGCCTGGGGCAACATCCTGGAGGCAAGCGGTCCGCTGGCGCAGGTCAACCCCTACCGCTACGCCGGCTACCGCTGGGACGGGAGCACGGGGCTGTACTTCCT
>JBFMCJ010000688.1 GCA_040754675.1 Bacillota bacterium | reverse complement strand
ATCGCCAGGATACCGGACCGCCTTCGCCCCGCGGGAAAGGTTGGCGCTCCTTCCCTGACGCGCGGGCGAGAGTTACCCTCGACTGAAAACCTCGCGGCAGCGGCAAGGCCCGCGCCGGCCCACACGGCAGCAGGGCCCGTTTCACCAGGCGTCAACCCGGACCGCCGCAGCCAGCGGCCGCGAATCGGCTCCGCCGCGCGGGGAAGCCACGCCACCGCCGCTACCATGGACGTCCCGTAGCTCAGGAGATCTCCTCCCATCTCACCCGCTCTACACTGACAGGCTCGCCCCCGCATCCCGGAGGGGGATCCGACACGAAGCTGGGATCCCACGAAATCCTAATGTCCCTGCCGGCCTTATACGATAACACCTTAAAAGCTGCCCCTCCGCGTATGTCGACGTCGGCATCCACTTCTAGGTCCCCGGACGAGACCAGGTACACCCCGACGACGTCGCCGCCGCGGGCCGGGCCCTTCTTCTCGATATGTACGTTGCCAAAACAGACGATGGCAAGCCCGTCCCTTCCGGGCTCCTGCACCCGAAGATCCGGCACCACGGTGACGTCGCCCGCGCAAACGAGGGTGAACCGGCCCGAGAACAGCCCCGTCACGGTGAGGTCTCCGTCCACGTAGACTATCTGGCGGTCGAAGTCGCCCCCCTCAAGTCGCTGCGACCCGGAAAGCACTGCGCTGGCACGGGACAGCCACCACCCGGCAGACCGCATATTGACGAGGGCGACGGGAGCTTGCGCGAGGGCCCCGCTCACGACGAGCTCCTCTTCCTTGTCCGGGTCGAGCACCAGCTCGCCCGAGTACGTGAAGTCGCCCTCCACCACGAGCGTGCCTTTGGTAAACTCGGCCGTCCCGTTACAGTGAACGTTCCCCCAGACCCCAACGTCTACGTTCTTGTCGAAGACCAAAGATTGACCGGCATCGTTACCCGCGTTGGCGAGCATCGCATAGCTCAAGTTCATTGGGGCGACGCCGCGGAGCCGTACTACCTGCTTCACGGTCCTGGCGACGTCCCCGATGCTGCCGACCGACTCCAGAGACAACAGCCCGGGGCCGGTTTCTTCGCACGACACGGAATACGTGCCAGCAGCAGGATCGTCCGGGTCGACGGCTCCTTGCAGCTCGCCTCGGAAAGCTTGGTCGCGACTAAGAACGGCTATGTAATGGTCGACCCCGGCCTCCGCCGCGTTCAGCGCCTGGACCCACTCCCTGTGCCTTGCCGCAAGGCGCAGGTACCCCAGCGAACTGAAAGCTACGGAAGCGGCAAAAAGGGCGGCGCCCGCCACGACCGCCAGGACGGCGACGGTTGCCACCCCCCGCTCGCCGTCTGTCACCGCGCGCGGTTTCTCAGCTCTGCTCCCCCCACCAGGCGCAGGGCGGGTTCCCCTTCGCCCCCGCCGTCCACCGTGACGCGCACGAAACTGACCTCATCCCCCAGCAGTTCGTACTGAAAAGACACCGACCGCAGCCCCGAAGCCACGACCGTCTCCCCGCGGAGAGAGCTCGTCCTCACCAGCTCGAGGGCACCTGGATCCAGGGCGTAGGTGACGGTCTCTTCTTCCGGGTATCGCTTCAGGAGCACGAGCACCTCGTCCCCGCTGCCCGCCCCCACGCCGGACGACGCCCGCGCGTCTGCCAGGATCGACTCGAGGGCCTTCGACGCCTCCACCCCGCACGCCGCGACCTGCCTGGTACGCCTCGCCATAAGCAGCAGGCGGCTCTGGAGCCCGAACAACGGGAGGGAAAGCGCCATCAAGAGGCCGATGCCCACCACGAGTTCCAGGAGCGTGTAACCGCTCCTCCGCCCCCCGGCCGGCCCTCCGGCCCACGGCGCGCGCCGGTCCCGCCAGGACACTACGGAAATTCCCCTAGGGGGAGCTTCCGGCCACCCCGCGCCCTGCGCGACCTCCGGTGTTCTAGCCGTCCTGCCGGGGCCACGGCCCGGCTTCATCTCGATCCGGTCC
>JBFMCJ010000687.1 GCA_040754675.1 Bacillota bacterium | reverse complement strand
GACCAGGTCATCATCCTCGCGGACAGTTCGAAGTTGGGGGCCTCGGGATTCGTCCCGATCCTGCCGATTACGGCGGTAACGACAGTGATTACCGACCGGGGTGCGGATCCCGCGTACGTCGAAAGGCTTCGCAGGCTTGGCATCGAGGTTACCATTGCAGACTAGCGCCCCGCGCCGCTCTGAGGCACCTGCAGGTCGGGTTGCCCCGGCAGGGGCAACTGTGGTAAGTTAACGGCAGACAACGAGAAACGAGCCAGGTGGCCACAAGGGGTGCCCTCCGGTGCGGCGCACGCCATCGCTGTTTGGTCAGCGAGGTAGCGACCGGGCCTGAGGGCTGAGAGGGGCTCCCGCTCCAACCCTTAGAACCTGCCCTGGGTTATGCCAGCGAAGGGACTGTGGCCCGGAGTTGAGCGAGGCGCAAAGGCGCTGCCTGTTCCGGGCAGCGCCTCGCTCGTTTTCAGGGGGACTTGCACCACAACTCGGCCCGACCCCCGGAGAACAGGTTCTCGGCCCCTGGCCCGGTACCGGACGGGAGTGAGTGGCCGTGACGTCCTGGGGGTTTGTTCTGCTTTCCTTTGCGCTACTGGCCGCGGCGGGGTGGCTCGTCCACGTACGCTGGCACCCCGTCCGCCTCGGAACACGAGAGCTCGCCACCGCCGGAACGCTGGCGGCTATCGGAACCCTGACCGCCCACCTGTTCTGGATTCCGACGGGGGTTGCCAAGGCCTTTCCCGTGCAGCATGCCATCAACGTGCTGGCGGGCGTGCTGCTGGGCCCTGTGCCTGCAGCCATGATTGCGTTCGCGGTGGGCCTCTTGCGCAATCTGCTGGGCACCGGGACACTGCTTGCGTTCCCGGGCGGGATGATCGGCGCCTTCCTGGCGGGGAGCATGTACCGGTTGACGGGCCGCGTCGAGTGGGCCGTGGCAGGTGAACTCTTCGGCACGGGCATCGTCGGCGGGCTGGCGGCGTACCCGGTCGTGATATGGGTGATGGGCCACCCAGCCGCGCCATTCTTTTACGTGGTGCCGTTCCTGCTGTCGAGCGGGGCCGGCGCCGCCATCGCCTACGGCCTGCTCGCAGCGCTGCAACGCACGGGCGCGGTCGTCCTGCAGTCCCGGCGCGCTCATGACCGATAGCCGTCATCTCGCCGCCGGCGTGGCGGCCTCGCGGCGGGCAGCCGCTGCCGCGGCTCGACGCCGATTGACCAGACCTCCAAGGAGAGGGGCGGTTTGGAATGACGGCGCAGGGCTCCTCTTTCGAAATCCCGGCCAGCGCCGACCCGCACCAGCTCTCATCGGTTCCGGCGGGAGGGTTTACCCGGGAGCTTTGGCGGCGGATCGAACCCGTTTACGAGGCCATCCTGGCGCATCCGTTCATCCGCGGGCTGACCGACGGATCCCTGCCGAAGGACGCCTTTCGCTTCTACGTCGTGCAGGACGCGCTCTACTTACGGGACTTCGCCCGGGTGCTGAGCCTGGCCGCGGCCAAGGCGCCGCACGACCAAGCCATCGCCATGTTTTGCCACCACGCGGCCGGCGCCATCGAGGTGGAGCGGCAGCTGCACGCCGGGTTTTTTCGCGACTTCGGGCTTTCTGCGGAGGAGGTCGAACGCACCCCAATGGCGCCGACCAACCTGGCTTACACGAGCTACCTGCTGCGCGTCGGCTACAGTGCGCCGTTTCACGACGTGCTGGGCGCGGTTCTCCCCTGCTACTGGATTTACTGGGAGGTCGGCAAGGAACTGATGGGACGGGGCTCGCCTGACCCGTTGTACCGGCGGTGGGTTGACACGTACGGCGGCGAGGAGTTTGGCGCCATCGTCCGAGCCGTCCTGGAACTCACGGAGCAGGTCGCCGCTGACCTGACGCCCGCGCAGCGGGCAGCCGCTGCGGCTCACTTCGTCACAACCAGCCGGTACGAGTGGATGTTCTGGGACATGGGCTGGCGGCAAGAGCCATGGCCGGTGTAGCACGGTT
>JBFMCJ010000686.1 GCA_040754675.1 Bacillota bacterium | reverse complement strand
CCGGCCCACCCCTTCCCGAGGCTCCGGCCTACGGCCTCCGCCTCGGGAAGCCTCGCGCGATCCTCCTGTTGATCACGCGTGCCCGATCGATCCGGAGGAATTTACACCACTACCAGGGACTATAGCCCGGAAGGCCGCGTCGATGGTCTCGGGAGCAGTCGGGCGGGCGAGACCGAACCGGCGGGTGTTGCCAGGGCCTGCCTGCGCGGGAAACACGTAGACATCCCCCTGCCGGGATGGCGCCGCTGAGCCGCGCGAGCTCGTCCCGCCAGGAGCGCAACATGTCAAGCCCGGCGGGCCCGAGCTGCACTACCCGACGCCGGTTACGAGTCTTGAGCTCGTCGGCTCGCTCCGGCCCATCAGCCCGTCCACGGTAAGGAGCCAGGCCACCGCCCACCGGGTGGCGGTTGAGACCTTCAGCAGCCGGGCGAACTTCTCGGGGGTCATAGCTTTCGGCTCGCCGGGCTCGGGGCGCGGCGGGATCGCAACATCCTGCGTCACATCGCGCGGGATCATGCGCTCCTTGACGGCTGCCCGTAGCATCTGCCCGGCCACCTTGTACACAATCTGGCACTGGCGCAGGCTGCGGCCCTGCTCGCGCATGCGGGTGTACAGCTCGGTCAGATATCGGCCAGTAAGGTCTCGTAGCAGCATCCCGCCGTAGGCCGACGTTACGTACCGCAGGGCGTTTGGGTAGGCCTCACGAGTGTTCTCGGCGAGGCCGGTTTGCCGGCGACTGCGCAGGAGCAAGGTCTCACGCAGCCAGCGCTCGCACCATTCAGCGACGGTGACCTTGTTCGGCAACGGAAGCGTACCGGACTGATACAGCCGGCGGGCCTCGTCGAGCTTTGCCAGCGCCTCTTGAGGCGTGCTTCCGTAGAAGAGCCGCCGGTCCGGCCTCCCGTTGGGCCGCTTGCCGAACCGGCCCGGCCGGTCGCCTCGGTTCCAGGTGATGCCTGAAAGGGTGATGCGCTGGTCACAGCACAGTCCAGCGCATCCGGAAGTAGCCAGTAGCGGCAGCGCAAGAATCGCCGCAAGCACAACGGAACGTCCGGCAAGCACCGCACGGCGCATAAGTGCCGCCAATCACCACTACCCAAGAGCCTGTCCCATAGAACACTTCGTGCACGTCGATTCTGTGTCCGAGCTGCTCGAGCCCCCCACTAGGAATATGGCATGGGCTTTTGCTGGTGCGTGCATCCAGGAAGGTACCTACATCGCCGTCATTCCGCCGTCGACAATGAGCGTCTGGCCGGTGATGAAGTCCGACGCCGGGGCAGCCAGAAACAGGGCAGCACCCTGGATGTCCACATCGCGGCCGACCCGCCCGAGGGGTGTGCTGGCCACGATCTTGTCCTCGGCGCGGGCGATCACGGCACTCGACATGCGGGTCGGAATGAAGCCCGGTGCCAGGCCGTTCACCCGGATGCCCCAAGGCGCCCACTTGACTGCCAGGTCCCGAACCAGCGCGGTCAGGGCTCCTTTACTGGCCGTGTAGCCGACTGCATCGAGGACGTCCGGCGGCTGCCCCTTGAACGCCACCACTGAGGAGACCGCCACAACCTTGCCATAGCCCGCCTGCCGCATGAAACGGGCGGCCTCGCGGGCCACCAGGTAGGTGCCGGTGACGTTGACGTCCACGACCCACCGAAAACGATCCAGCGGCATTTCCAATGACGGTGCGCCCCACGAGACACCGGCCGCGCAAACGGCGATATCGAGCCGGCCGGCCCAGTCGAGGACGCTCTGAACCAGGGTCCCCACCTGGCTGACGTCCGTGACATCACACGGTATGCCCAGGTTGGGGATGCCCTCGCCCGTCAGCTGCTCCTCGGCCGGGTTGAGCCACTCGCGTCGACGGGCCGCGATGCATACCCGCGCCCCCGCTTGGCCGAGAGCGCGGGCGATGGCCAGCCCCAGGCCCCGAGAACCCCCGGTGACCAGCGCCACGCGTCCGGTGAGGTCGAAGAGGGCGTGGAC
>JBFMCJ010000685.1 GCA_040754675.1 Bacillota bacterium | reverse complement strand
GTTGCTGCCATCTCTTGTGGTGGTTGCCATCTTCCTTATCGTTCCTTCTGTTGAGGCTTTGATGCAGAGCCTCAGGCTGGTCGATCCGTTTACCGGCAGGGGGATCTTTGTAGGACTGAGCAACTTCCAGGAGCTGCTTGCCTCGGCGGAGTACCGTCACAGCATCCTGGTCAGCGTGGTCTTCGCGGGACTGGCGACGGTGCTTGGGCTGGCGGTAAGCCTGGGGCTGGCGCTCCTGGTGAGCCAACCGGTCTGGGGTGCCGGTACCTACCGGACGGCACTCCTGTGGCCATACGCCCTGTCGCCTGCCGTCGCGGGCGCGATCTGGGGGCTCGTGTTTGACCCGTCGGCGGGGCCGGTGACGTATGCCCTGTATGGGCTGACCGGGGTGCGGCTCAACTGGATGGTTGACGGCAATCTGGCCCTCGGCGTCGTGACGCTGGCTGCCGTCTGGAAAATGCTTGGCTACAACATCGTGTTCTTCCTGGCGGGGCTGCAGGCCATTCCCCCGGATCTGCTGGAGGCGGCCTCGGTGGACGGAGCATCTGCCTGGAAGCGCTTCTGGGCCGTACGCTTTCCCCTGCTGTCGCCCGTGACGTTCTTCCTGCTGATCATGAACACGCTCCAGGCGTTCTTCGAGAACTTCGGCCTCATCGATGTCCTGACCCAGGGAGGCCCCGCCCGGGCCACCGACATCCTTGTTTACAAGCTGTATCGAGACGGCTTTGTGAACGTACAATGGGGCCTGGCCTCGGCCCAGTCCCTGGCACTGTTCGTCATGGTGGCCGTCCTGACCGTACTGCAGTTTCGTTACGCGGGGCGAAGGGTGTTTTACTCATGAGGACGGAAGCACAGGTGGCCGGTCCGGCGGGACAGGTCATCTCGGCCCGCCAGCCCCCGGCCCGCCCTCGCCGCTCGGCACGCCCCGTGTTGCGGGTACGCCGGGCCTTCTCTCAGGGAGCCCTTCAACTGGCGCTGATTACGGCGGTGGTCGTGGTGGCGTTTCCGGTGGTATACGGGGCCATCGTCAGCACGCAGGCCTTCCAAGACCTGTTCTCGATTCCGCCCAGGCTGACTCCTGGAGAGGCAACCCTTCAGAACTACGCCGCGGCCTGGCGAAAGGCAAACATGGGCCCTCTTCTGGTCAATAGCACGATCATCTCGGTGGCAACTGCCCTGGGCAAGATCGTGCTCTCACTCCTCGCGGCCTTCGCGTTCGCCTACTTCAGGGATTTCCGGGGCAAGACCCTGTTTTTCGTCACCATCCTCATCACCCACATGCTCCCTCTGCCGGTGCGCATCGTCCCAACCTACCAATTAATGCAGACGCTGGGATGGGTGGACTCGTACTATGCGCTCACCATCCCGTTTTTTGCCAGCGCCACGGGCACCCTTCTGTTCCGGCAGTTTTTCCTGACGGTGCCACCTTCCCTGTCCGAGGCCGCGCGCATCGACGGCGCAGGCCCGCTGCGTTTCCTCGTTCAGATCCTCCTGCCGCTCTCGCTGAACAACATCGCGGCGCTGTTCATGGTCGAGTTCGTGTACATGTGGAACCAGTACCTCTGGCCCCTCATCGTTACGACGTCCCAGGAGATGCGGGTGGTCCAGATCGGTATCAAGGTGCTGGTGGCGGCCGACGCCCAGGCCGAATGGAACGTCATCATGGCCGGCGTGATGATCGCCATGATCCCACCTCTCCTGGTGGTGCTCGCCCTTCAGCGCACCTTCGTGCGCAGCCTGTCCCTGGGAACGGAGAAGTGAGTGCCGCGATCAGTGCCCGCAGCAGCCGCACGTTCCGCCACAACTGCAGCCCGATGAATGTGCCTTACTGCCCTCCACGGCGCTCGCGTGCTTGCCGTTACCGGTGCCGAGCACCATCACCGGGCTGTAAACGCGGCGGACGTCCTGCCCGCCGCACTCAGGGCACCGAGGTGCAAGCCCACGCTCCTTCTCCTGGAGTGTGGCCCGCACCTCGAACGGCCGCTC
>JBFMCJ010000684.1 GCA_040754675.1 Bacillota bacterium | reverse complement strand
CCACCACGCTCGCTACCATCGCCGCCCAGCAAGCCCTTGTCCGGGGGGAGCCAGTCCGGGTGAACGTGCACGAGTTTCTGACCCGCCCCGGGGAGGAAACCGCTCATTGAGAGTCGTCCTGCTCACGAACTACTTCCCACCTGAGATCGGGGCTGCCTCCCACCTGTTCTACGACCTCGCCGAGAGCCTGGCTTTCAGGGGACACGCGGTGACCGTGGTCACCGGGTATCCGCGTTACAACGTGGACGTGAACGAGTTGCCCCCCCGGTACCGGCGGGGTCTTTTTCTACGCGAGGAGCAGGGCGGGATAGAAATCCTGCGCGTTCGTGTCCCTGTCCTCCCACGCCACATTCCTCTGGCTCGCGGGCTCGATCATTTCCTGGTGGCCTTCGGGTTGTGGGTCGCCATCATGAGGGTGCGGGCCGCTGACGTGGTGTTGCTCTACTCTCCCCCGCTTACCCTGGGGCTCACCGCTGCGGTTTTCGGTTCGTGGAGGCGTGTCCCCTTCGTCATCAACGTTCAGGATCTGTTTCCCCAAAACGCCATAGACCTCGGGCTCCTGCACAACCCTCTGCTGATCGCTCTGTTTCGGCGGATCGAGAAGTGGGTCTACCGGCAGGCGGCGGGCATCACCGTGCATTCGGAAGGGAACGCGGATTACGTGAAGGCACGCGTGGCTGATCCCGGCAAGGTGGTCGTCGTGCCCAACTGGGTGGACACCGATGCCATTCGGCCCGGCCCGCGCCTCAACGGGTTCCGTAAACAGCACGGCCTGGGAGACAGATTCGTGGTATCGTTTGCGGGGACAATGGGTTACTCACAGGACCTGGACACGGTCATCGCCGCAGCCGATCTGCTCCGGGAATGTACCGACCTCTTATTCGTGCTCGTGGGGGACGGCGTGGAGCGTCCCGGCTTGGAGGCCGAGGTCGCCCGGCGCAGCCTCACCAATGTGATGTTCCTGCCGATGCAGCCGCGCGAGGTATATCCCCTGATTCTTCATGCGTCCGACGCCTGCCTCGTTACACTGCGCAAGGTGGTCAGGACGCCCGTTGTCCCCTCGAAGCTGCTCAGCATCATGGCCGCGGCCAGGCCGGTTCTGGGGAGCATGAATCTCGACGGGGATGCCCCGAAGCTCATCCAGGCGGCCCAGTGCGGCCTCTGCGTTGAGCCGGAACGGCCGGATCAGTTGGCTCAAGCAGTTCTTACGCTGTACAATGATCGCGGCCTGGCGGCGCGGCTGGGCCAGAACGGGAGGCGTTACGCCGAACAGCACCTGTCGCGAACGCATTGCGTTTCCCTGTACGAGCACGTGCTTTCCGATGCCGTCGCCCGGGCGCAGGGCCGTGGTCTACATGAATGAGGCGTGACGCAGGGCCCCCCGGTGCTTGCCCGCTGCGCGAGCCCTGGCAGCAAGTATGGGCTGTGGTTCTTTTTCCCGTTGTGCCCCAGGTGCGAATCTGCATGGTATCCCGGCCCGAGTGGCGAATTGTTCCCGGAACCTGTGGACGGTGGTTCCAACAGGGCTGGACCGGGGGAACCTGTACGCGCCTTCGCTTCCGGCGCCGACGAGGAGTGGAGACATGCAACATTCGATGGTTTCCGACGAGCAAGCAGCTGCCCTCAGCGTTGCTCCGTCTGCTGCTGCCCGCCTTGCGGACCATCCCGTGGCAGTTTCGCCGTACGCCCGCTCGGTCGCGAAGAGGGCTTTCGACGTTGCCCTGTCGCTGGCCGGGCTGCTTCTTTCTCTGCCAGTTTGGTTGATGGCCTGCCTCGCCATACTGCTGGAAGACGGCCGGCCCGTGTTGTACGTCCAGCACCGCGTCGGTCGCGGCGGGCGCGTTTTCCCCCTCTTCAAATTCCGCTCCATGGTGCGCGATGCGGAAGGGATGACCGGCCCCGTCTGGGCTTCCCAGGATGATCCCCGGGTCACTCGCGTGGGTCGCCTGCTGCGTGCTACAGCCCTGGACGAGCTGCCCCAACTGGTCAATATTCT
>JBFMCJ010000683.1 GCA_040754675.1 Bacillota bacterium | reverse complement strand
TGTCGAAGTTGCGTATGAAGATCGCAGCGACCTTGCTGATTTCCAGCTCGTACGCGCCGAGGGTGGCGCGCCTGCGCTCGTAGGTCCGCTCTCTAACGGCCGGTGGATCGGAAACCTCATGGTGGGGCAACCCTGCTGCATCCGGGTTCATGGGTGCAGCGGAAGGCTTTTGTGATTCGGCCACGACCCGGTCTGACCCCGGGTGGTACGCCCCGGCTTGTGTCGGGAGTGCCCGAGGACCCCGCCCGGTCCCGGCGAAAGGGGGGATCCAGTGGGGAAAGGCCCGAGCGAAGACGCGCTGCTGCGCGAAATCGAGGAGTTGCGGCAGGAACTCTACAGACTGAAAACGAGTAAGGCGGAACCGGAGGTAGTACAGGAGGTCAGCGCCAGGCTCGATTCCCTCCTGGTCGAGCTTATGAAGAGGAGGCGTGCGGCGCGGAGGCAAGAGTGAGGCAAAGGGACCGGGCGGGGAGCCTTGGGAGCCGCACAGTTCAGCATGGTGCCCGGTGTTGGCTTTCAGCCCGGGGTGAGCATCGCTCGGGGTCAGGAATGCTCCGGTCTGGCTAGGGCTGCTTGGCCACCAGGTCTGTCTTCCGGCTCGGGACCGGGCAGGCGATACCCTCGCTTCCGACAAGAGTCGGAAGTGCTATCGTAGCGTTGGCGGGGGCACAGCGCGACAAGACGAGTCCCGACACGCCCACGCGCCGGTGCCGCCGACGGGTTTCAGGCGTAGGATGAGAGGGGAAGGATGGTGACACTCCGATGTGGGGTCGCGATGGCCCGGTCCCGGGCACGGGCAGCCTCCGCAAGGTACCGAACGTGGCAGGAGCCGGGCTCGGACGCAAGGAAGTCGGCGGCCAGGTAACAGGAAAACCAAGCATTGTTGTCCTTGTAACCAGGAAAGTCCCACGCCACGCCCTGCCTGCCCGCCACCTGATCCCCCGTCGCCTCGGCGGGGCAATCACCGACGTAGTGGAGGTGGGCGAACTCCGCCTGCTTGCGGAATAACGCGGAAGACCCCGGGTTTCGGGGAAAACTCCGCAGCTGGCTCCTGCACGGGCCGGAAGGTCGGGGCGTCATGGCTGCCGGCGGGAGCGGGCTGAATGCAAAGGCGCGTCGCCATGCCACGGGAGGCCGGTGAAGAAATCCTGGCAGCCCCCACTGCCCCTGTTTTTCCAATACGTCGCCTGAAGGAGGGGTTCATGACGGATTCCGCCCTCCCGCGGCCCTCTTAGGCGGGTCAGTTCCCGGCCACTCAGGACGGTCGTGACCAGCTCCTTAGGCTGGCCGGTGTAGGCTCCACGTGCGTCGAATACGGTGGCCCTCCCCTGGAGCACCCGAGCTCGCGTGGCGGGTGGGGGGCTCGATCATCATCCTGGCAGTTTTCACGATCGCCGTCCTGGCTGTGCGGTGGCTGTGAGCCGGTGAGCGCGCCGGCCAATTGGGCCGACCCGATCGCGGGTCGGCGCAATTTCCGTCGGGGGCTGTGCGGGCCGACATACTCTGTCTGTGGGCCACGGCGGCGTGGCGAGGATTTGGTCGGCAAGTAGGTTGGTCCATGTGAGCCGGACCAGATCAGGAGGAGCAGCGGTGGTGCCCGCGGAAAGCAAGAGAAGCTGTACGCCACGGCTGGCAGGGCGGCAAGCGGAGCCGCGGGGTGCACATTACGCTGTAATCCATTTGATGATGCACATGACCCGGTGTTCCCAACTGCAGGGCCGTGACCGGCGCGATCCGTTCTGGTAGTTTTGCGTGACCTGGGGACCGCCGCGGGCGGGTCTGGGATACATTCCGTGGTATTCTCGGAATGCTCTTGTTTAAGCGTGCGCCGTGTTCGGTGGAGCGAGCGCCTGGTATCAGGGGAGCCAGAGCGTACAACCTGGACGGGGTGGCCTTCCCGGGGCCGAAGGCGAGGAGCCCGACCGGAACTCCTGGGCGGTGCCCGCAGGTTGACGCTGCGAAGCAGGAGAGCCGCAGGCCGCGGTGGGTGACCGCTGGGCAG
>JBFMCJ010000682.1 GCA_040754675.1 Bacillota bacterium | reverse complement strand
CGGGCTGGCCGGAGGTGCCGTGGGGTGTGTTCTTCCGCGCGTGGCTGGAGTGGGCGCTAATCCTGGGCTTGCTCGGCGGAGGGCTGGGTGCGGTAGCCGGATGGGTGGCCTGGGACGCGGTGGAGCTCGGTGTGGGCATGGGCGCCGCGTTCGGGTTCAAGGCCGCGGCCACCCATTTGAAACGGTTCACCACTTCGGGTGCTGGCGCCGCGGGCACCTCAGGTGGCTGAAGTGCGCCTACCGCTTTCTCTGATGCTGCAGGCGACTCCTCGGTGGGTTTCCAGGCGGGGGCGGTGGGGTCTACACCCCGGCCTCTGTCTCGTTGACCATGGAAAGGAGGAATGGGAGGTGCTTCGCGTCATTGCGTCCTTCGGCAGGCTCAGGATGCGGTTTCGCCGCGGTGTTGGCGCGCTTGGGTCAGAGCGCGGCACTGTGGACGAGCGTGCGTACCTGGTGACGCTTGTGATTGTTGCCGTGGCCGCGGTGTTGGCGCTTCTTGGGGGTGCTCTTCCCAGACCGGCTTGGGAGCGCGCGGAGGTGGTCCTGGCGGTGGTCTCGGTAGTTGTGCTTTTTTGGATGTGCTTGCTCACGTTTGGCGCCCTGGAATTTCTGAGGAGGTGCGGGTGTGGGAAGCGGCCTTAGGGGCAGCGGGCCTGTGTTACCGGCCGGCCGGTTGCTTTGTTAAGCCGGAAACGGCACACCCGTGTGGGCTGGGCGCCCGACCAAGAACTTGAGGGAGGTGGGATCGGATGTTCTGGACCTCTGGCGACGTTGGCCTGGTGGTTTTCGTGCTACCGGCACTCGTTTTCTCGTTCTGGGCGCAGGCCCGGGTCAGGGCCGCCTTCGAGCGCTACTCGCGGGTCGGTCCCTCCGGGGGCAAGACAGGCGCCCAGGTGGCTGCGGAGGTGTTGCGGCGGGCCGGGTTGACGGAGGTAGGAGTACTGCAGGTGTCCGGTGAACTGACCGACCACTATGACCCCCGGCAGCGGGTGGTATGCCTCTCGCCGGCCGTTTACGGCAGCGCCTCGCTGGCTGCCCTGGGGGTGGCGGCCCACGAGGCGGGGCACGCGATTCAGCACGCCGTGGGCTACCGGCCGCTGGCCGTACGCAACAGCTTGGCCCCCGCTGTGGGGTTCGGGTCCCAGGCCGCAGTGCCCCTGTTCTTCCTCGGGCTGATCTTTGGTTGGGGGCCGCTCCTGGACCTGGGGCTGTTCCTGATGCTCGGCGTGGTGGCCTTCGCGGTTCTCACGCTGCCCGTGGAGTATGACGCCAGCCGCCGGGCCCTGGCCGAACTGCAGGCGGGGGGATACCTGCGCACGGATGACGAGGTGCGGGGCGCCCGCGAGGTGCTGAACGCCGCCGCCCTGACGTACGTGGCGGCTCTGGCCGTGGCGCTGGCGCAGCTTCTGCGGATGGCGCTGCTCCGGGAGGGCCGGAGGCGCTGAGGCGCGGAGCGGGGCCTGCCGCCTGCCGGGGCCTGGTTGTGGCCCTGCGGGGCGGTTGTGCGGCGGGCGGATACCGGGGGGATGTTCCACGTAGCCGGTTTCTTGAGCCGCGGGCATGCGTGTCATGCTCGGAGCGTGCTCGGGTCCGTGCGCGGCACCACACATGAGTGCGCGCTACCGGCGGCGCTTTTGACTACCGTCGTGCTGGTGGTCCTGCTGTTTTCCAGAGGCGAATCTCCCGGATCGGGCCGGGAGCGGGTGAACATCGTAGAACAGGTCATGGTCGTTGTGGGTTTGTACGTTCCTACGTTCCTTGGACTGCTTATCGTCGTGTTCTGCGGTCTGGCGGCTGCGGAGGGGTACCGCCGCAGGAAGCGGCGTTCGGCCAGGTTCTGACGAACCGGTCGTCGTGCAGCAGGCCGGGGTGCGCACCCGGCCTGCTTGTTTCCGGGCGGTAGTTGAGTTGAGAGGAGGCAGGCCATGAACGCGAGAGAGGCAACCCAGTTCGTCAAGGCTTTCGGGGTTTTCGGCTGTTTTGACAACGAGTGGCAATGGCAC
>JBFMCJ010000681.1 GCA_040754675.1 Bacillota bacterium | reverse complement strand
TAGCCTTTGCTCGTGGGCCGCCCAGGCTGCTCTCGCGCCTGAAAGCTCGGCGGCGGCCGCCGCCAGGTCGGACAACGCCCGTTCCAGCGGGGAGTGCTTCTTCGGCCGGCGCCTCTCCCGTGTGAAGCGCTGCTCCCACTCGCTGCGCACCCACTCCGCAATCTGCCGGTCTTCGTCCGTGAGGAGCAGCCCCGTGACCAGCTGCGCCAGTCGCGTCCTGAGGTCGCCGGGGACGCCGCTGTCCAGGATCGCCAGGACCCGCCCCTGTTCCGCCCACAGGGCCGGCGCGTACTGAGAAAGGCCGTCTTGGGCAAGGATCTCGCCCAAACGGGCCTCGGCGTCCCTGTCCTCCGCCAGCGGCCTCCACCCCGAGCCTCCTCGCCCGCAGAGAAGGGTGTGGCCGCGCCTTACCGAGAAGGTCTTTTCGATCCGGTACGCGGCTCCGTCCACTTCGAACTCGACGGCGACGTACGGATGAAGCTGCAGGCCCTTGGGGACCGCTCCCCGCACGTCCTGCTTCGTGCTGTCTGCCCGTTGAAAGAACGCAAATCTGAGGGCTTCGAACAGGCTCGTTTTGCCGGACTCGTTGGGCCCTGCGATCACGTTGAGCCCGGGGTCCAACTCCACGCTGAGGTCACGGGTAAACCCGCGCCAGTTGCGAACCTCCAACCGGTGCACCAGCATCGCTCACCCCTCCTGAGCGGGGCGCCCCACGCGGCCCCAGAGGAGTTCGAGAGCTCGCACCGCTGCCGCCGAGACGCTGGGGGCGGCGACCGGAGCACTTGTGGATTCCCCGATCATCGCGGCGTCCGGGTGCCACACCTCGGGGGGCTCCTCGGCCCCCTCCGCGTAGGCCTTCAGCCGCCTGCCCACTCGGCGCAGAAGCTCCGACGGGAGGGCCTCCATATGCGCCTGCTCGACGGCCGTCGCAAGCTCCGAGTCGTCGACCTCGAGCCAAAAGAGGCGCGCCCGGGCCTCGTCCAGCACCGACTGGAGCAGGTGACGGGCGGGGGCTCGGATGGTGCCGCGGAGGCGCAGCCGTACCAGCGCGCGTTCGGGAATGCCCGCGAGTTGGTTGCGCAGTTGTTTGACCGAGCCTTCGTCGATCAAAGCGGCCTCCTGCTGCATCCAGGTGAACTCGGCGACCCGGCGCGGCTCAATTTGGGGAGCTGCATTGGGTTGCTCGATGGTCACGACGAGTACGAACCCCGACCCGTCTTCGCCGAACGCCGTCGGTTCCGGCGTGCCACTGTAAAACGTCCGGCCCGACGGCTGCCCCTTGGGGTCAGGGTAAACGGAGTGCCAGTGACCCAACGCCAGGTAGTCGAGCTCTCGCTGCCCGGCCGCCGACGGAGGGATGGGATGGTCGTCCAAGGGCAAGTCCGGCAGCACCTGCCACGACCCGTGGGCTATGCCTATCCGGATGCCGTCTTCGGGCCGCCGGGGCGGGATCCAGGCCGTGGGGTCCTGCGAATACACCCGGGCCTTGCACGGACAAGGGTAGAGGGTGACCCCGTCAAGGCGTACGGGGGCGGCCTCCCTCAGAATCCTCACCTCGCCCGGCAACTCTCGCCATTCGTCCCGCACCGTGTAGATGCTGTCGCCTTCGAGCGGATCGTGGTTGCCGGGCAGGATGAAGACGGGGCAGGGGCTTGTCCCGAGAAGCTGTTTGACCTCGTAGAGAAGCGCTTTGCCCACGCGGTTGTTGTCGAACGCGTCGCCGGCCACGATGATGAAGTCCACGTGTTCTGATCTCGCCAGCTCGAGGATGCGGCGAACCGTTCGAAGCCTGGCCTTCCGCAGCTCCTCCGCTCTTTGGCCCTTGCCCGGAAACCCGGCCCCGAGCTGCCAGTCGGCCGTATGGATAAAGCGTATCAAAGAGAACGCCCCCTGCCCCCCGCTTGTTCAACCCGCGCCGACCCCGGGGACCACGGTTCGGCCCAAGGGACGGATTCCCTCCCGATGCCGAGTCTTGGTGCTTGCACGCAGGAGGACCATGGCTCGCCG
>JBFMCJ010000680.1 GCA_040754675.1 Bacillota bacterium | reverse complement strand
CATAGCTACCCTGGACCGGCCTGCCCTTGTTGTCCGGGCGCACGCAGTCCATGCTCCACAGTATGGGCCCGTCCGCCTTGCAGTCGTAGCAAAGAGGCACCGTCACCACCTCGTCCTCAAGCGCGGGGCCCAATCGTCCATGACCACTCGCCCGTCCGGATCCACGAGCCGCACTCCGCCCTGCCTCATCCGCTCGTGCTCCCGCCAGTACCGCTCCTCCGCCCGGGCCCGCTCGCCCGAGCACACCGTCCGCCACCTGTCCGTCAGCCGGCCGCCGTGCCGAAGCACAGTCCACTGCCCAGACATCACGAGTCCCCCTGCTCCGACCGCCCGACCACGGCCTGGTGGACCGCTGCGAGCTCCATGGCCGTGAGGCTCGCCAACTGGTTCAGGTGTATGGTCCGGCCCAGGGTCTCGCTGGCGATGAGCCCGAGGTGCTGGTCGCTGATGTTGCGCTTCCGGGCCTCGTCGAAGATCGCGTCGACGTATGCCTGCTGGATCTTGCTCACCTTGGAGGCGCCGGGTTGCGGCCGAACAGTTCCCGCCACCTGTTGACCAGGGCTCTCCGCTCCGGGTCGAGGGGATCCCGGGCCTGCCGGCGCCGGCCCCGCCACCGGTTGAGCCTCGCCTCCGCCACCGTCAGATTCCACTCCCGCAGACTCGGGGGCAGGTGCGTCCTCCACCGGAAAGGGCAGGTCGGTATCACCCGCCCCCGCCAAGCCCTCTTTGGCCGCGGCCAGGTCGGCCTCCAGGAGCGCGGCCTCCGTCGCCTCGGCGGCCTCGTCTATGGCCTCGTCGTTCACGCAGACCTGGTCGGGCGTCAGGAACCCCCGGGCGGTGGCCTTCCGGATGGTGCGCAAGCGGGCCCGGGTCGCGGCCACGTGGTTCAGGTGACCATGCAGAGTGCTCATCTTGACGTTGGCCGCCGAGGCCTCGCCGTAATCCCAGATCTTCGTACCGTCGCCGAACAGCAACACGCCCTTGTAGAGGGCCGTGCCTGCCGGCGTGGTGAACATCGCCATGTCGTAGTCCCGCTGGGCCAGGAATTTCTCTTTCATCTGCTCGGGCAGCATCTGGAAGAGCTTCTGCATCTGTTCCGGGCTCTCGTGGGCATACGAGATGGGGATGACGACGTTCAGCCGGATGCCCTTCTTGCGCTTGGCCACCTGCTCGAGCTTGAGTTCTAGGCCGGCCTCCATGACGTACGCCCGGACCGTCCCATCCTCGCCGCGGAACCCGACGATGATCTGGTTGGCGATCTCCGGCGGGATGCCGGGGACCTGGGGCTTGACGACGTCGAACTTCTTGGGCTCCTGCTGGGCCGGCGGCCGGCCCTGCTGGTAACGCTGAACCTGGGTGCTCACCTCGGCTTCCTCCCTCTCGCTTGCGCCTTCCAGGCGCGGGTCAGTTGCTGCTCTGTGCGGTACGCCGCCGCGTTGCACTCCGGGCCCGCGGCGATGGCCGCCGCCCAGCACGCGCGAATGTCGTCACCCCGGTAGAACAGGACCTCGCGTTCCTCCTCGGGTACGAAGGCGTAACCCACGTGCCCGTAGGCCTCGAACTGGCCGCCCTTGAAGCGAACAGAAACCCGCAGGGTCCGGCGGACTACGAAGGGCAGGTCCCCCGGCTCCTTGGGCCGGACCACCCAATCCCAAGTGCCGCAGTCCCACTCGCCGCCCTTGCGGAGATCCTCCGCCCGGCGTTCCCACTCGGCCTCGCTGGCCTGCATGTCGCTGTCGTACATGCCGCCGCCCGACTTCCGGTAGCAGACGGGGCCCAGCGTCCGCGCGATGGAGTGCGGGTTGGTCAGCTTCCTGTTGCAGCGGGCGCAGCTTGTGGGCCCCTTGCGGTTCCCCGGGGAATCTGCTACCATGGGGGCAGATCCCATCGATTCCAACCGGTCTTGCTGCTCAATGAGCAGCACTTCTTTTTCAGCCATCACGCGGCGTCACCACCTTTCCCGCTCAGGATCTGGCACGTCAGATCTCGGACCATCGCGACCCGGAGCCGGCGCT
>JBFMCJ010000679.1 GCA_040754675.1 Bacillota bacterium | reverse complement strand
AAGGACGGGGCACCGGAAGGCGAGGAGGAGTAGGGGCCGGGTTTGCATCCCCGGGCCCTCGGGAGCCTTCCCGGAGGTGAGCAGAGAAGATGGCGGCGCTGGCCCTTGAGCCGGCCGGCCCCAACCGCTACCGGCTGCGCAGGGCGGGCCCCATGAGGGTGGACGCGGTCGTCTACCTCAACGAGACCCTCTACCGGCAGTTCTCGGAGCCGACGGCCCTTCAGCAACTGGCCGACGCGGCGGCGCTGCCTGGGGTGGTCGAGCGGGTCGTGGGCATGCCGGACATCCACCAGGGGTTCGGGCTGCCGATCGGGGGCGTGGTCGCCACCGATGCGCGCACCGGCGTGGTGTCGGCAGGCGCCGTGGGCTACGACATCAACTGCGGCGTTCGGCTCATCCGCACCCGCCTGGACCGGGGCGAACTCAGCCGCGACGCCATCCGGCGGCTGATGCGCGCCATCGAGGAGCGCATTCCCGCGGGGGTCGGCAAGAAGTCGCGCCACAAGGAGCTGGCGCCGCGCCTGCGCGAGATTCTCACCGGCGGCTCCGGTCACCTCGTCGAACTGGGGTACGGCGTCCCCGAGGACGTCGACGCGACGGAGGAGTACGGGCGGGTGGCGGGCGCCGAGCCATCGGCGGTCAGCAGAGAGGCGATGGAGCGCGCCGATCAGCTGGCCACCGTGGGTGGGGGCAACCACTTCATCGAAATCGGGTACGTCGAACGCGCGCTCGATCCCGGCCTTGCGGCGGCGTTCGGCCTGGCCGAGAACCAGGTCACCGTGCTCGTCCACTCGGGAAGCCGCGGCTTCGGGCACCAGATCTGCAGCGACTATGCGGCGTCCATGGCGCAGGCGGCCTCCCGGTACGGCATCGCTCTGCCCTCGAAGGGGCTTGCGGCGGCGCCCATCGATTCGCCGCTCGGCGGGCAGTACCTGGGCGCCATGAACTGCGCGATCAACTTTGCCTTCGCCAACCGCCAGCTGATGACCCACGACATCCGTGAGGCGTTCAGCGAGGTGCTGGGCGAGTCGTGGCAGTCGCTGGGAATGCACGTGGTCTACGACGTGGCCCACAACATTGCGAAGTTCGAGGAACACTTCGGCCGCCGGGTGCTGGTGCACCGCAAGGGCGCCACGCGGGCGCTGCCGGCAGGACATCCGGCGAACCCCCGCCGCTACCTGAAGACGGGCCATCCTGTCCTGATCCCCGGTAGCATGGGGACCGCTTCCTACGTCGCGGTGGGCCTTGCGGGCATCGAGGAGACCTTTACGTCGGCCAACCACGGCGCCGGCCGGGTGCTGTCGAGGTCGGGGGCTCGCCAGCAGATCACCCGGGAGCAGTTCGAGGCGAGCCTCGGGGATGTCATGTATAACGTGGACAACTACCGCGCCATCGTGGACGAGGCGCCAGGCGCTTACAAGGACATCGACGCGGTGGTGGACACCCTGGCGGACATCGGGCTCACTCGCAAAGTGGCGCGCCTTCGCCCGCTCGCGGTGATCAAGGGAGAAGGCGACCGGTAGGGCCCGGCGCGCCGGCGAGCCAAACGGAGGGGAGGATGCCGTTGCCGTCGCCGTCTGAAGCGGTCCTTTCCCGCGAAATAGACGAGGCCGTCCGCAGCCTGGCTTCCCTTCTGGCCTCACGGCCGGAGATCGAGCGCCTCAAGCGGGCTTTCGAGGAGATCGGGCGCCACGAGGCCGCCCGGATCATGCTCAAGGACCTGCAGGAGCGCCAGCGGCGGCTCGTGGAGAAGGAACGGGCCGGTGCGCCGCCATCCGAGCAGGAAATCCAGGAGTTCCAGAAGGTGGCGGAGGTCGTGGGGTTTAACCCCTACGTCCGGGAACTGCTGGATGCCCAGCTTGCCGTGGCCGTCCTTCTGGGCGCGGTGTACCGCGCCCTCGAGGAGCGACTCGCGCTGCCGCGGCTCGAAGACGAGGAGGTACAGGCGACGCCTGCCGGCCCGGCTGAGCAGGCGCATCGCGTCCAGCCGGCCCGGACCCGCCTCTGGGTTCCCGGGCAGCCGCAG
>JBFMCJ010000678.1 GCA_040754675.1 Bacillota bacterium | reverse complement strand
AGGCGAAGCGCAGTGCGTCCGCGCAGGCGGCCATTTCTCCCACGGTGATGTGCACTGCGGTAACCTTCGTCACCCCGTGGGAGGTGGCTGCCTGCCGGCACACGGCCAGGATTTCTTCCACCAGCGCTAACTCGTGCACAGTTTCACTTGCCCGGTGAAATGATACAAAATGGTGACCGCATTTGGCTTGTTGTAACGTTGCGGCTTCCTTGCACAAAATGACACAAACTTGGTGGCCCGGGCGCACAAGTGACGCGGCTAACATGGACCGAGCAGGGGGTGGCGCCACGGTGGGGGTCGGCCGGCAGGGCGTCCGGTCCGAGGGGGTTACTGGCAGCCAGATAAATACTCAGGAATCTCCACAGGTTCCTGGCAATAGTTGCAAGGGACCAGGTAACAGCGAGGCACGAGCATGAACAGGCGGCCAATAGGAGGCGAACATGCGTTGACATGGGGTCATCCCCCTGGTATAATGCCTACGAACCGATGTGCGAAGATGGCCCGGGCGCAGGGTGTGCTCGGGCGCAACCGGCAGGTGCGGTGGCGGTGAAGGTGACCTTTGAGACTCAAAGACAGGTCTTTGTATCCCCTGCTGGAGGCCTTTGCCGCCCTCTTTGGCCGCGTCGAGCGGACCCTCTTCCGTGACCATTACGTGCGGGGTGAGCCCCTGCCCGACTGCAAGCGTCGTTACCTTCGTGCGTTTGGCATCACCGCCCGCATGTTCAACGCCGTGGCCTCGGTGCTGGGGGGCAAGGTGAAGGCCGCCCTCCAAGCCAAAGAGAGGCACGCACGCAGGCTGAAAGCCGAGATCCGCTCGCTGGGGGAATCCCTGGCCGGCCTCAAGGGGCGGCTGGAGCAGGCGGAAGGCCCGGGGTGACCTGCACCCTGTTTCCTGACGGCACCCTGCGGCTGAGGCTTCCCGATATCCTGGCGGAGAGCGTGGGCAAGAAGTGGCTGCTCGTCCCGGGCATTCGCTTCCGCTACGGGCAGGACGCCGTAGACCGGGCCCTGGCGCGGGGCCAGGCGCTCACCTACCGGTTTCTGCGCCGGGAGAGGAAGGGCAAGCCCGTCTGGTACGTACAGGTGATGCTGGAACGGGAAGATGCCCCGGTGGTGACCAGCGGACTGCTGGGTGCCCTGGGTGTGGACCTCAACCCGGGCCTTGTTGCCACGGCGTGGATTGACCGCTGCGGCAACCCGGTATCCTGGCGGCACATTCGCGTGCTGACGCGGGGGCGCAGGCGGCACCAGGTCACTGCCAGCCTGGCGGAGGCGGCAGCCGACGTGGTTGCCTGGGCGAAGGCCGAGGGCGTGCCCATCGTGGTGGAGAGGCTGGATTTCGAGAAAAAGAAGGCGCGTCTCCGGGAGATGGGCGCCGGGTACGCTCGTATGCTCTCCGGGTTTGCCTACAGCAAGTTCCATGCCCTGCTTCTTTCCCGTGCGGCGAGGGAGGGAGTGGAGGTCATCGAGGAGAACCCTGCCCTCACCAGCGTGATCGGGCAGGTGAAGTTTGGCCCTGGGTACGGGCTTTCGCCCCACGCTGCGGCGGCGGTGGCGATTGCCAGGCGGGGCGTGAGGTTTGGGGAACGGCTCCGGTCCAGGTCCGCCCTCCTGCTACCTGCAGGGAATCGCGGGAGGCACGTCTGGAGCGACTGGAACCGTCTATCCCGGGGGCTGCGTGCCAAAAGCGCGCGCGGTCGGCGTCCCTCCGAGGGAAACTGGGGCAGGGGGTTAACCCTATCCCGGGCGGCACCTGCGGCCTGCGAGTTGCAAGGCCCGCCCGGAGATGGTCTATCCCCGGTTCCGGGGTGCGATCCCCCGGCGCAAACGGTCGGAGTGCTGTTCGCCCGGCCTCTCAACAATGCGCAGCTATCCACACTTATTGTTGAGTCTCGAGGAACGGCGAAATCGTGGTATATTTGGCAGGAGAGATCCAGCGGGAGGAGTGACAGCGTGGACGCCATGTGGGGAAACCTCATCTGGATACTGTTTCTGGTGTGGGGGCTGCTCTTGCCGGTCATGTCCAGG
>JBFMCJ010000677.1 GCA_040754675.1 Bacillota bacterium | reverse complement strand
ACCAGGGCCTCGAGGCCGGTGCTGCGCCGGTAGGCCCGGTAGTTCGAGCCCCGCGGGCGGTGGCGGACCCTGGCGTTGCGGGCGCGCCTCACCACGTCCTGTTCCTCTTCGGTGAGTACGGGCAACAGCGCCCCGAGCACCCGGGCCTGTCCTTCGGCCGTGACCACCTGTTCCACCTCGCGGTGCACCGTTTCAACGCGTGGCGGCGCCGCCCCCGGCGTCCGGCAGAGCCGGTCGAGCGCCAGGGTTCGCACGAACAGCCCGAACACGGCATCGCCGATGTACGCGAGCAGGGCCGTTCCCAGCCGGTCGCTCAAGAGATCCGCTCCCGGACGGAAGGCTGCATCTTCCACCGGGGCCCCGCGGGGGTGTCCTCCACGGTAAGCCCCATCTCACCCAGGCGGCGGCGCAGCTCGTCGGCCTCCTCAAACCGCCGTTCGGAGCGCGCCTTCTGGCGAAGCTCCAGGACGAGGGAGACGAGGCTTTCGAGCAACCTCTGTTCGCCCCGGTCGGGTGCCGTCCCCAGCGCCTCCGCTGCCCCGGCGGGGTCGACGATCCCCAGCAGTTCCCTGGCGAACCGGCGCAGCAGCGCATAGGCGGCCCCGAGAACCAGGCCCGCGGGAGCCGGCGAAGCCGTATCGATGCCGGCAGCGCTCCCGACCCGCTCGGCCAGCGGGTTGGTCTCCCGCACCAGCTCGAACAGTGCCCCGATGGCGCGGGCCGTGTTGAAGTCATCGTCCATAGCCGCCTCGAACGCCGGCCGCAGGGCCCGCACGGCCTCAAGCGCCCGCCCTTCCGTTTCGTCGGCCGGCCGCCACGCTGCGGGCAGCGCCTCCTCGAGCCAGCGCTCCGGCCGCTGGCGCCCCAGCCCCACGAGGAGCGGCTCGAAGGCGGCCAGCCTGCGGTAAGCCTCATTGAGCCGATCCCAGCCCGGGCGCGCCTCGTCGAGGCTGGTGGGGGTGAACTCCAGCGGCGAGCGGTAATGCGTGGAGAGCAGGTAAAACTTCACCAGCGTGCCCGGGTAGCGGTCCAGGATCTCCCTGGCGGTGGTGAAGTTGCCCAGCGACTTCGACATCTTCTCGGCGCGGACGTTGACGAGCCCGTTGTGGAGCCAGTACCGCACGAAGCCGTCGCGGCCCTCATAGGCCTCCGACTGCGCCACCTCGTTTTCGTGGTGCGGGAAGATGAGGTCGGTCCCCCCGCCGTGGAAGTCGAAGCCAAACCCCAGGTAGTGAAGCGACATGGCCGAGCACTCGATGTGCCACCCCGGCCGGCCGGGACCCCAGGGGCTGGGCCAGGAGGGTTCGCCGGGCTTGGCGGCCTTCCAGAGGGCGAAGTCGGCCGGGTGGCGCTTGCGTTCGTCGGGTTCGATGCGAGCGCCCGCCTCCAGCGCATCCTGCCGCTGGCCCGAAAGCTTCCCGTACGGCGGGAACGTCGTCACGTCGAAGTAGACGCTGCCGTCCGCGGCGTAGGCGTGCCCCCGCTCCACCAGTCGCTGAACCATCTCGAGCACCTGGGGGATGTGGCGGGTAACGCGGGGGTACGCGTCCGCAAAGCGCAGTTCGAGGCGATCCACGGCCCGCAGGTAGTCGCCGATGAAGGTGCGCGCGATCTGTTCCGCGGGAAGCCCGCTTGCGCTGGCGCGCTCGATGATCTTGTCGTCGATGTCGGTGAAGTTTTGCACCAGGGTGACCTGAAAGCCGCGGTACTCCAGGTAGTTGCGGATGGCCTGCCAGACCACGGCCGGCCGCAGGTGCCCCAGGTGGGCGTACGAGTACGGGGTCAGCCCGCACACGTAAATGCTCACCTTGCCGGGTTCCCGGGGAGTGAAGGGCACGGCCTTGCGCACCAGCGTGTTATACACCGAAATGCCCACGGTCGCCTCGCCGCCTCCTGCCGCCTTTGCACGCTCCTGTTCCCAGCATAACAGCCCGCTTTGACCCCGCTCAAGGCCACAGCGGTGCGCTCAGCGCGGCAAGACGTGGCAAGGAGCGCTCCAGGGGCCGGCCTGGAGTGAGCCGGACCGACTGACCGTC
>JBFMCJ010000676.1 GCA_040754675.1 Bacillota bacterium | reverse complement strand
TGATGGCTTCGCTGTGCTTCTTGCCGGCCGCCCGCTTTTCGAGGTAGTAGTCCTTGGCCCAGGAGCACCACCTGGTGCTGCAGAAAGCGAAGAGGTACATGGTTTCGCGGAAGGGTTTTACGCAGGCGTTGCGGAACACTACCGCCCGGGATTTGCCGGACTGGCGCGTCACGGGCGCTGTTCCGACGCGGGCCTGGACGACCCGGACGTCAGGGTAGCGGTCCCGGTCGTCGCCCAGGTCCCCGAGCATCCTGGCAGCCAGGTACGTGCCAGCTCCGGGGAGGCTGGTGAAGATGTTGCTGTCAGGATGTTCTTTCAAAAGGGCATCGATCTCTTTCCTGTAGGCGGAGATTTGTTCGTTGAGGGCTTGGAGTTGGGCGATAAGGGCGATGGCCAGCATCTGCTTGGCTACGATCATCGCGGGTCGCACGGTGAATCCTGGCTCTTGCACCGCCTCGTAGATCTGCCTTGCCTTCTTCTCAGCTCCAGGATAGTGATGTTCCCGGAGGAAGGCCTCCAGGTCTTCCAGCGTGGAGTTACGGGCCTCCTGGTGGGTAGGGTAGGCTTTCAGGAAGGCGAGGGCGATAGGGCTGGCCAGATCGGAGAAGAGCTCGGTGGCGACCGGGAAGTAGCAGAGCAAGGCGGAGCGAAGCTGATTTCTGAGCATGGTTTGAGTCTTCTCCAGTTCGGCGCAGTCGCGGGTGAGCATGCGGATCAGGGTTGTTTCTTCGCTGTCGGGCCGGAAGGGTTGGTAAGCCTGGCGGTCGGTACGGAGTATGTCAGCCAGGATGCGGGCGTCGATGCAGTCGGTCTTGGTGCGGGCCAGGCGGAACCTGTCGCGGAAGCGTTCGACGGCCTTGGGGTTGAGGGGGTAGATGGTGTAACCGGCGTCCAGGATGGCCTCCACGAACGGGCCTTGGGTTGCCTCGATGGCGAAAAGGATGTTCCTCTTGTCCGGCTCAATAGCGGCGACCCTCTTGAGCAACTCCGCAACACCCACGGGGGAATTGGGGACCTCGAACTCGGCATGGATGGTGTCATCGTCCCTGATGCACACGCGGTGAGCCTTTTCGGCCCAATCGATACCTACGTACAGCAATCTGGTTCCCTCCCTCGTCCTGCACCACCCGATCCTGTCGCTGGCCTCCTCCTGCCTCCTAAACTGCCGGTGCTCCCTGGCGGGGCACATCACCCTATCGGTGGTCGGCCTAACGGTGTTCCCCGGGGGGCTGGTCTATCATCGGTGCTTGAGGGCACGGGGAGTCGTGAGCCTCCCCAGGGAAATCTCCTGGCCCGGGCGGTAGTTCAGTTGTCGTGCGTGACCTCAGAGTCAGACTCTCATGCCCTCCTCCCCTTCCAAGCTGCAATATCACCCGACCTTGGCACTACCGCCCTACCAATATCAACTTCCAACTCGAATGCTAGCTTAGGAGGGAGTCGGAGGCAAACGTGGCGGGGAGCCGCCCAAGACTGCCAAGCGGGGCCACACAGAGTCGAAAGCCTAAGGGAGAGCGAGGGACCGCGAGCAATCAGTCAAAAACACTGAGATTGGGGGGGTGTCAATGTGGAATAGCAAGGTTTGCCGCTCCGCGCCCATACGAACGCGCCAGCAATTCCACCGGGTGGCATACGGCCGTTCTCGTTCGGGTGCCCCGCAGCATGGCGCGCAACTGCGACAGGCAGGAAGGACAGCCGCTCACCACGGCTTCGGCCCCGGTTGCGACGATGCTGGCGACCTTTTGCCGCCCAACCTGGTGCGCCAGCTCCCGGCGCCTCAGGGCAAAGGAATCCCCGCCTCCGCAGCACATGTCGGCACCCTTCATCTCCACCAACTCCAGGTCTGGGATCGACTGCAGGATCCGGCGAGGTTGCTCCCTTACCCCCTGCCCCCTGCCCAGGTGGCAGGGGTCGTGATAAGTAACCCGCAGACGCACCGCGCGCTCAGGCCGGCGGTACCCATGTCTGACCAGGAACTCGCATACATCGAACACACGGCGGGCTAGGGCTCGCGCCCGGTCTTCATACTCTGGATCACCG
>JBFMCJ010000675.1 GCA_040754675.1 Bacillota bacterium | reverse complement strand
GGGTCCTGGAAGACGCCGCCTGGTTGGGGTCGGGCTGGGTCCCTGACCCCTCGAGGTCGGTTGCCGGTGCTTCGGGCGGGCACCTTCCCGCCGCCGAGTACCGGTCGGTGTCCGTGCCCGCCCAGGGTGTTGTGGAGAGGGTGCGGCTTGAGGCCGAGTACCAGGTCCCGGCCGGGTGCAGCCTGGTGTTCCAGGTGATCGCCGACGGGGGTGCGACCTGGACGGATATCTTTCCTTTCGAGAACCTGGACGTGCCGTCGGGGAACTCTCTTGGGTATCGGGTGTTGTTTGCCAACTCTGACCCGGGTGCCACGCCGTCTGTGGGCCGCGTGAAGCTTCTCCAGATCGACCGGTACGGGGTGGCGTGCCGGGTGAGGCTGGTCCGCTGGGCGGCGCGGGAGTCTCCTGCCCCGGTCAGTTCTGGGCGGGTTCCGGGTTCTGCCTCGGAGCGCGTGGCGGGTTGCTACCGCGCCGGAGGCAACACATACATACCGCCGGAAGGGGGGGTGAAGCCCGTGCGTGGTGTCCGTGGCCGTGCCTCCGGGCCTTTCGGCGGCCGGGGCAGCCGCCGTTTCGGAGTGCGTGCGTCGTGTTGGCCCGAGGGTGCGGGGTGTGCGCGTATTCTGTTCTGTGGCGCTGGAGCTGTGCTGTGTGGCATCGGGGAAGCTGGACGCCTGTGTGTGCCCGTTTCCGGTGCCGCTCGGCGCGGCCGCGGCTGCGCTGGTGGCCCGGCAGGCGGGCTGCGGCGTGCTGGGTTTCGACGGGAGGCCCTACCGGACAGGTGAAAGCCGGGGCCTGCTGACCGCGGCGACTCCTGTCCTAGCGGGGGCTCTGCTGGGGCTGCCGTCCGGCATCCGTTGGGAGGAAGAAGTGCCAGATCCTGGTTGATGTTTTTCACGGTGTTTTCTTTATTGCGGGGGGCCTTCGTCGTGCGGGGTTTTCCTTGGACTGGCATTCGAATCCGGGCCGGCACGTGGCCGGCCTTTGTTTGTAGTGGTGTGTTGGATTTCCGGTGAGGGCGCCACTGCACTGGTGAGAGCGGTGGCTTGCTCGCGGCAGCGGTCCCTGTTGTTGCGTGGTCTACCTGAGCTGTTGTCTGGTATTTGGTGGGGGGGAACGGCAGTCGATTCGTTTTATTGTGGCGTGATGGGTTCGTTCGGGTGATTGCGTGTAAGCGAGTGCCCGCGCCCGTATCTTCGGGCTGTGGAGGTACGCCTAGTCTTGTGGTAAGAGTGGACTTGGTGTGTTGCAGGCGTAGTGATCTGGCTTATGCCACTTCAGTGCGAGTTGTGGGCCTTCGGACTTCTTTCCGTGCGGTCCGCCTCGATTTCAGGACATGGGGAGGTGATGTTCAAGGGATGTAGGAGGCTGTGCGTTTGTGTAATGCCGAAATTCCAAATAGGAGGTGAAGTTGTTGCTGAAGAGGCTGGCTGTTCTGTGCGTGGCCGTCCTGGCCGTCGCGGTTGTGCTTCCGGGCCCTGCGTTTGCCTTCAACCCGGAGGCGATGGTGGATTGTGACTTGTGGCAGAAGGAGGATGGTCCGTTCCGCTGGGCCGCTCAGGACATCAATGATGCCGTCTCGTTTGAGGTGTTCCTTGGGTGTCCCACGGGGACGCACACGTTCGAGTGGTTGGGCAAGGAGTGGACCCGTCCCAAAGGTCCCGAGTTCCGTCCCGGCGGCGAGATCACGCGGGCGGAGTTCGCCACTGCGCTGGCACGGGTGCTGGGCCATGAAGGCTGGGCCGGCCCCGTCGAGGGGTTCTCCGACGTTAAGGCGGAGGACTGGTTTGGCCCCTACGTGGGTGCTCTGGTTTCCCGGGGTGTGGTGGTGCCTGCCGAATACCCGGATGAGAAGCTTGTGCCCGGCGCGCCGATCACCCGGGCCGAGATTGCGGCCTGGGTTGCGCGCGCCGGTCTGGCGGAGGGGATTGAGGACCCGGGGACCCAGGCCGCGTTTCTCGACCTGCCGCCTGACCACCGGTACTTCCGTGAGATCAGCGTGGCCACGGGCCTGGGAATCGTCCGGGGCCATCCCGACATG
>JBFMCJ010000674.1 GCA_040754675.1 Bacillota bacterium | reverse complement strand
TGATCACGATGACCTTTTGCACCGAGATGGGGTCGCCCGTGCCCACGTCGCCGGTGGCGAACTCCACCCGGAAGGTGGCCTGGGCCCTCATGCCGGGCGCTGCCTCGGGGATCACGACGAAGTCGCTTGAATCCGTTGCGAATGTTCCCACCCGCGTTGCCAGATCGCGGGAGCGTTCCCGATGTATTTTGAGAAATCCGACGCAATTCTTCCCACGCCCAACTTTGCCGGTGCCGGCGCACACGTCAGCGCGCCACTTCGGAAACAGAGACCCTCACGCTGCTGGGCACCGTAAGGTGAACCCTGAGCGTAACCGCGGATCCCCGGCCCTGAACTTCCACCCTTTCCACCACCGCGCGGACAAGGGCGCGCTTTTCGTCCAGGGAAAGCTGGTCCAGCCGCCGCAGGGTAACCTGGGCCAGGTGTTTCCACTCCTCAATCCGCTGGGAGAACTGCGATCCTGTCCGGATGCCGGCCTTCAGCTTTTCGATCCGGGCCAGAAGGGTTTCGCGCCGACGCTTGAGTTCCTGAAGTTTTCCCTTTGTCCGGGCGTCTAGTTCCAAGAGCCCAGACGAAAGAGCCTCCAGGACGTTGGCGCGGGACCGCTCAACCGTGTGAAGGGCCCGCTGGGCGGCGGCCAGCTCATCCAGCGAACCGCTCGCCGTGTCCAGTTCGCGCATCTTTCTTATCACCGCGTCCGGATCCTTCAGGCACGATTCCACTACGCCCCACACGGCCGAGTTCACCCAGTCGGCGCGCACCTTCTTTTGCGGCAGGCAGCCCGACGTTATTCCCGCATGTATCGCGCGGCAGGTGTAGGCGGGCACGTTGGTGCGGTCCGCATGCATCCAGGCGCCGTGCATGGGCTTGCCGCAGTCGGCGCAGACGAGCAGCCCGGCGAGCAGGGTCCTGTTCCTGGGTTTCCCCGCCCAAAGGCGTCGCGCGCGTTCCAGCTTCTGCTGCGCACGCTCCCAAATCCACCGGTCCACGATGGCCGGTACGGGGATGGGAACCCACTCCTCGGCCGGTTTTGGTCTCAGCCCCACCCGCTGGTCGCGGGGAAGGTGCCGGTTCAGATTCCGCCCCGCGCAGTCGCGCCGGTTGTAGTACCAGGTGCCGATGTACACCGGGTTCGCCAGGAGCCTCCTCACCACGTTCTCGTGCCAGGTGCGCGCCCCGCGCCTGGTGGGAACGCCCTGCTCGTTGAGCCGCTTGGCGAGGCTGTACAGAGACAGGTCTTCCTGGACGAACCACTGGAACAGGTTCCTTACGACGCGCGCTTCGTCCTCGTACACTTCGACCTCGCCGGTTTCCGGCCGGTAGACATACCCGTACACGTCGAAGAGAACCGGGATGCCGCCCTGTCGCGCCTTCTGCAGCCGTCCCCGCATGCTCCGCTCCCGTATCTTTTCTTTCTCGTACTCGGCGATGGCACCGCGCACGGCATAAAAGAGCCGCCCCTCAGGGGAGTCCTTCCAACTGAAGTCCAGGAACTCCAGCCGGACATTGTGCTTCTCAAACTCCTGCACCAGCAGGAGCTGGTGGGCAAGCCGCCGGGAAAGGCGGTCCGCATCTCTCACCACGATGCAATCGACGCGGCCGGAGCGGACCGCTTCGCGAAGCGCTGTGAGCCCCGGGCGGTCCAGCAACTCGCCGGAGAACCCGGGGTCCGCGAACACGGTAACCTGGGATGCACCTATCTCGCGTGCCCTCTCACGGCAGGCAGCTTCCTGTTCCGCCAGACTAAACCCCTTTTGCGCCTGCTCGTCCGTGCTCACTCGGACGTAGATGGCAGCGTGCATTCCTTCGCCCCATACTCCCTCAAGATTTTCCGGGCTATGATCCCATACGCGATGTCCAATCCACGGCCGCCGTCGTCGATGGTCACGATTTCCACCTTGATCTGGGGCGGCGCCCCGCGCTGGGTTGGTTTCGCGGACGACCTCCCCGCGTCCTTCTTCCGGGCCACCCTCGCCTCCCTCCTCCCACCAGGTTTATGCGGACCGGACTCGTACGCACACAGTTGACCTGCGTGCGCAGAA
>JBFMCJ010000673.1 GCA_040754675.1 Bacillota bacterium | reverse complement strand
TATCGCATCAAACTGTCCCCCTCCTAAGGAGGCCCACAACGTGTTCCGTGATCTGGCGCCCGGTGTGGTTCTTGCTGCGCCTCTGGTTGGGGTACCAGTGGCTGGAAGCAGGGCTCCACAAGATAGTTGACCCCAAGTGGGTGGTGACAGGAGAGGCCATCCGTGGCTACTGGATGAGGGCTGCTGGCCTGTTGCCTGACTCCAAATCCCTCATCAAGTACAGCTGGTACGAAGCGTTCATCCGCTGGCTGGTTCAGTCCGGACAGCACGTATGGTTCGCCAAACTGGTGGCCATAGGTGAACTCGTTGTGGGGAGGGTCCTTGCTGCGCTTGCCCATCCGGACAGAGAATACATGATCTGGCAGGAATGGAAGGAGGGGTATGCGCGTTTGGTCGAGAATCGGCTACGCCGCTTGTGGAATCTTCCGGAAAACCACGCGGGTGGGGTACCGCCGTTCTCGCGCGTCTCCTTCTACGAATCCGGATCACTCTATATTGCTTACCAAAACGCTGGTGACGTGCCACGCGATCTGGTGGCTTTGTTCGAAGGCTTAAAACATTGAGTGCAGCGCAGCCCAGCGGCAACTGGCTGGGCAGCCCGATATCACCGATCCCAAGCCAGTCCCCACGGTCAAGGTGTGCCGTCTCACGCTTTTGTGACCGACTTGTCTCGGATTGAGATAACTTTTTCGTGACGAGAGCACACGTGGTTGACCCGCCTGGGGATGCCACGGGCGAACCGGAAGATCTCTTCGATGGTCTCCGGGGCGAAGAGGGGCGACGGGCGGCCGGCCACTTCAGGCGGTGGGCGATGTACTCCCTGGTTTCTGGGGCGGTGAGCCCCCGCATGTGGTACCGCACCGTGAGCCGCTGGGTGATGTGATCGTAGCAGGAGAGCCAGAGCCTGTCCCGCAGGGGGGTCTGGCCCTCGAGGAGAAGCACCGTGGGATAGGCGCTGTCCATGTCGAAGTTGGTGAGCAGTCTCAGTTCCTGCAGGGTGGCCTCCGGCAGCAGGTGGGGGTCGTCGATCACCACCACCGGAGTCTTGCCCTGCTCGAATACCGACCACGGGGTTGCGGCGAGCTGGTTCACTGTGTCCGACTTGCGGCAGCGGGGCTTCACGCCCAGGGTCAGGAGGAGATGGCGGTACAGGCCCCGGGCGGGGAGCAGGGGGTTGGGCAGGTAGAGCCAGCGGGACCTGAGGGGATCCAGGGCGGCGCACAGGGTTCGCGGGCAGGTGGACCTGCCCGAGCCCACGTCCCAGGTGAGCAGGGCCATGCCCCTCTGCATGACGGCCCACTTCAGCAGGGCGAGCGGTCCAGGTGGTCCTGGGAAGGGAAGAGTTGCTCATTGGGGCACTACCGGCGGGGATTCTGGCAGACAGAGTGGGAGCCTTCTCAATCACGGTGGTCGGCTACATGCTAATGGGTTTGTCCCGGCTGATCTATCCTTTTGCTCCAAGCCTCCCTCTTGTTTACCTCGCAAGTTTTGTGGGCGCTGCAGGGAACTGCCTCGGCTCAAATGCGCCCGTATTCGCAGTACGGCTATTGGGTGACCGCAGTCTGGAGTGGCGGCATGCTAGTTTTCGGCGGCCGTGGAGACGGGAAGTCTGATTGGCATGACGCTTGGCGGGGGTTACCTGGTTTGAGGTGGGTCCTGTGGCTGCATTCCTGATCTCGTCACTCGGACCTGCTTGGGCGATGACTTGTTACTGTGTCGCCCGGCTTCGCTACCGATTTCAGTCCTCGGAATGATGGACCAGTTGTGGAGGCAGAACGCTGCCGAGGAGGTTGATTCCATGACCTGGAAAACTTGCGAGTGCAAACCGCGGTCCAGGGGGCATTGAGGGCCTACCGCCTTCAATTTCAACGATTTCTGGGGTAAGGCCGTTTGCTTGACAGCAGGAACCAAATGCCAGCGTGCAAAAGCCGGGTAGTCCTGAACGTCGTGGATTTCCGAACGGACCCTGGCTCGTTCTTTGGGCTTGATCAGAAAGGGGCGGGGTCATCCCCGCCCCCGCGAGGGCTCGTCCCCGTCCCCTCGCTAG
>JBFMCJ010000672.1 GCA_040754675.1 Bacillota bacterium | reverse complement strand
GCCGCCACTCCCACCTACCCCCTTCGACCGGAACATATGGGTAGGTGGGGCAAGCTATGACAAGCCTCGGACCCCACGCCCTACGAGCCGCCCGCCAGCCTTTCCAGCAGGCGCTCGAGCTGCTCCATGGACCGTCCGAACGCCTCCCAGTCCCCCTCACCCAGCTGCCGGCGGGCATCCCGTAGCGTATCCAGGGCGCGGCGCACCTCACCGGTGTTCTGGGCGCCGCCGGGCGCCGCGCCGGCGCGGCCCTCCTGGCCCGGTCTTGTGGCACCGGCCGCGCCCGCAGCGGGCGCAGCGGGGACCGCCTGGCCGGTCAGAAGCCGGAGGGCGGCGTCCAGGTCGCTTGCCATGGCGAGCTGCGTCCCCGTGGCCGCCACCACACGGCGTAGTTCCGGAAGCTGGCTCTGCTCCGAGACCAGGAACAGCGGCTCGACGTACAGGATGGTTCCGGCGACCGGGAGCACGATCAGGTTGCCTCTCAGCACCCGCGAGCCGCGCTGGCCCCACAGCGTGAGTTCCCGGGAGATGTCCGGTTCCTGGTTGATGCGCGCCTCGATCTGCATGGGCCCGTAGGTGAGGCGATCCTTCGGCAGCCGGTACACCACCAGTTCCCCGTAGTGCGGCTCATCGGAGCGCGCCACCATCCAGGCTACCATGTTCTGCTTGCCGGCCGCCGTGAAGGGCAGGAAGAGCGCGAACTCCGGCCCGGCGCCCAGCTTCACCATGGCGTAGTAGGGCTGCATGACCGTCTCGGTCTCGCCGTAAACCTCGCGCCCGATGTCCCACCGGTCCTCCTGGTTGTAGAAGACCGCCGGGTTGGTCATGTGGTAGTTGGCCAGCACGGTCGCCTGCAGCGTGAACAGATCCTCCGGATAGCGCCAGTGCTGCCGCAACTCGGCCGGCATCGCCGAGGCGGGCTTCATGAAGCCCCCGAACAAACCCGAGAGCGACGAGGCCAGGGGATCCTGTTCGTCCACCCGGTAAAAGTCCACGGTCCCGTCATACGCGTCCACGACGACCTTGACGGAATTCCGGGCGTAGTTGCCCCAGCCCACCACGGGGCGCGCGTACGGGAAGCGGTCTGTGGTGGTGTAGGCATCCAGCATCCACACCAGCCGGCCGCCTTCCGTGATGACGGCGTAGGGATCCCCGTCGTAGCGCAAATACGGCATCAGGCGGCGGACGCGCTCCAGAACGGTGCGGTACATGATCACCCGGCTGTCGGAGGTGATTTCGGGCGACAACAAAAGTTCCATGCTCCCGAAGCGCGCGGTGAAAAGCAGCCGGTTCCACGGAGTCAGCCTGATGCCATCCCGGCCGGCGTAACGGATGAAGGCGTTCTCATCACCAGACGGATAGTCGAACTCCGGCCGGCGGGTGTTCACCACCACCCATCCCGCCGGCAATTCCCCGAAGTAGACCTGGGGCCGCTTCAGCTCCGGCCACCCTGGCTCGGAGCGGGGCGGGATGTTGGCTATCACCAAATCGGGCAACCCCCGGGGAGTCACGTCGGCGACCGGGCTCATCACGGCCCCATAGCCGTGCGTGTACTGCAGGCGCAGGTTAATCCAGGTGGGGTTCTGCAACCGGGCGGCGTTGAGTTCGCGCACGGCCAGCATGACCTGGCGGGTGCGGCCGTCAACGCGGTAGCGGTCCACGTCGACCTCGATGAAGTCGTAGTAAGGGCGAAACTCCTGGAGCTGGCTGTACGCCACCCCCAGCGGCCGCCAGTCCCACAGCCGGACCTCCCGCAGGAGATCCTGCTCCGCCGAGAAGTCAGCGCCGTCCAGGCTCTCCTTGGGGTCGAACGCCACCTCCCGCACCCGGTCAAGCCCGAACGCCTTCCGGGTCATGCGGATGTGGTTGTCCAGGTAGCGCTCCTCTTTCGCCAGCTCGCTGGGCCGCACCACGAACTGCTGAACGAGGCCGGCCACCAGTTCGCCGCCGAGGGCAGCCACCAGAGCGGCAGCCGCGAGCGCCGCCGCGTACCGGGCCCGGAGCCCTCTCGCCGCGCCTGCCGCCAGGAGCCCCGCCGCCGCGGCCAGCACGGCC
>JBFMCJ010000671.1 GCA_040754675.1 Bacillota bacterium | reverse complement strand
CTACCACGACGGCGGGGACCCCATCTACGTGATGGACCAGGTCAGCGACGACCCGAACCCGGATGGCGTGTGGCTGGAAGGGATCTCCATCCGGGAGGCCATGAACCGGCTCGGCCCCCGGGAGCAACGGATACTGCGCATGCGTTTCTTCGAAGGCCGGACGCAGATGGAGGTGGCCGAGGCCATCGGCATCTCCCAGGCGCAGGTCTCCCGGCTGGAGAAGGCCGCGCTGAAGCAACTCCGGCGGCACATGGCCGGATGACGGAAGGGCAGGGAGCAGGGGCACCCACGACCATGAAAGCCCGCCTCTTCGGGTGCGTGGCGCTGGCAATACTCGGATGCGTGGCCGCGGCGGCTTCGGCGGCGGCAGACGCGCCGGCGCCGCCGGCTGCGCCGGGCGAGCCGGCGCGCACGCAGGAGAGCTCCCTGCCGGACGCCCTGTGGGGGAGCTCGCCGGCCATCGTGCGGCTGCACGTCATCGCGCACAGTGACCGCCAGGAGGACCAGCGCGTCAAGCTCCGGGTGGCCAGGGCCGTCCTGCTGGAACTGAAGCGGCTGTACGAGGAGGCCCCCGCCTGGGCGCACGAGGATCCGGACCGCTTCCTTTCGTACCTGGGGCACAACCGAGATCGCCTGGCCCGGGCAGCCCGGGCGACGCCGGAGGGACGCCTTGCCGCTCTTTTGCCCGCCTCCGTACGGGTGGAGACCGGCCTCACGTACTTTCCGGTGACGGCAGGGCCGGAGGGGCAGATCTACCCGGCCGGCTGGTACAGAACCGTTCGGGTGATCATCGGCAGCGGGAGGGGCCGCAACTGGTGGTGCGTGGTGTTCCCGTCCCTCTGCCCGGTCGAGCCGCCTGACGAGGCCGACCTTCCCAGCGCGCACGCAGCCCCTGCCCAGGCGGGCGGCGCAGCAGCCGGCCCTGGCACGGGCCCCGCCGCGCCGCCCGCCTCGAACGGGAAAGCCGGGCCCAGGCCATGGTGGGCGTGGCTTCTCCCCTGGCACTGGTTCTAGGTACCCCGATTTCCCGCCCCGCCAGGACGTCCACTCCGTCTTGCGCCCATAGGAATGGAACGTGGTAGAAGACCCTGCACCGCTCGAGCGTTCAGGGGGAGCCGGGGTGAAGGTGCGGGCGTCGGATCTGCGGGCGAAAGACGTCATCAACATGGCCGACGGGCGGCGGCTGGGCAACCTCTACGACCTGGACGTCGACGTGGAATCAGGACGCATTCGATCCCTCATCCTGCCCGCGAGCGGCCGGCCCGGGTGGTTTCGATCCAGAGAACGCGACATCGAGATCCCCTGGCAGGATATCGTCAAGATTGGCATCGACGTAATCCTGGTGGACCAGCCGGGCAGCATCACCCCACGGCCTGGAAGTGATTCCCCAGCCTAAGCCCTGTGGTAAGATGAGGCACGGGGCGACAAGCGCGTCTTGAGGTGTCCTTTCTGCTCCCAGCCGGATACGCGGGTCATCGATTCGCGCCTCACGGAGGAGGGTACCGCCGTGCGCCGGCGCCGGGAATGCCCCGCGTGCGGCCGGCGGTTCACCACCTACGAGCGGCTCGAGGAGCTACCCCTGATGGTTGTCAAGAAGGACGGGCGGCGGGAGCCGTTCTCGCGGCAGAAGGTCCTGGCAGGCGTCATGAAGGCGTGCGAAAAGCGGCCCATCCCCGCCGTGCGGATAGAGGAACTGGTCGATCGCGTCGAGCGGGCAGTGCGGGGGCAGGGAGAGGTCGAGGTGCCTTCCCGGCTCATCGGGGAACTGGTCATGGCCGAGTTACGGAGGCTGGACCCCGTGGCCTACGTGCGGTTTGCATCGGTGTACCGAGAGTTCAAGGACGTAACCGGATTCGTCGCCGAGGTGGAGCAACTGTTGGGCAAGAGACGCCCGGCGGAGGGGCCCGAGGGCCGGTGAGGCGGGTGGTCTGGCACTTCACGGACCGGCGGGGCGGCGTAAGCCAGGGGCCTTTCCGGTGGTTGAACCTATCCGCCTCGGTCGGCGACGACCCCGATCACGTGGCGCTCAACCGGCGGCGAACCATCGAGCAGATCG
>JBFMCJ010000670.1 GCA_040754675.1 Bacillota bacterium | reverse complement strand
GCCTCGCGGGGAACGTTTCCGCAAAAAGCGTGCCAGCCCCGGCTGCCCGCGGCGGCGGCGGGGGGCAGCACGGGAACCCCATCTCCGGGGCACCCCCGCACCCGCTCCGCCAGGGGGTGCGCTGTGCAATCTGCGACCGCCTTTGCGAAATGCAAAAGCCACCACCTCAAGGTACGGGCGTGCTCAGTGCAGTCCGTATCGCTTCAGTTTCCGGTAAAATGTCGAGAGGTGGATGCCGAGTGCCCGCGCCGCCGCGCGCTTTCCCCTCCCGTCGCGTCCGAACGTCGATAAGGCTGCTTCTATTGCTTCACGCTCCATCAGGGCCAAGCTCTGCACGGCCTCCGCCCGCTCGCGCGCAGCCCCTAGCACCTCGGCCGGAAGGCTGCCCGGAGTAATGGTGTCCCCGCGCTCGAAGTTAACAGCGTACTCGATGACGTTCTGAAGCTCCCTTACGTTGCCCGGCCACGAGTACGCCTTAAGTACGCCCAGCGCCTCTTCGCTGATCCCGACCACCGGCCGGCCCAAGCGTTGGGAGTACCGACGTACGAACGCCTGCGCCAGGTACTCGATGTCCTCCGGCCGCTCGCGGAGAGGGGGGATGGTAATGGGCACCACGTTGATTCTGTAATACAGATCCCGGCGAAACCTGCCCGCTGAAACCAACTGCTGTAAGTCGGCGTTGGTCGCGGCTATCACCCTCACGTCCACCGGTATATGCCTCGTACCGCCGAGCCTTTCCACCGCCCGCTCCTCCAGAACGCGTAACAGCTTGACCTGCATGTGCAGGGGGAGTTCCCCGATCTCGTCGAGAAACACTGTACCCCCGCTGGCCAGCTCGAACTTGCCAGGCTTCCCGCCCTTTCTGGCACCTGTAAACGCACCTTCTTCATACCCGAATAGCTCGCTCTCCAGCAGCGAGTCGGGTATGGCCCCGCAGTTGATGGCCACGAAGGGTCCTGCTGAGCGGGTGCTGGCCGAGTGGATGGCACGGGCAAAAAGCTCTTTCCCCGTCCCGCTTTCACCGAGCAGCAGTACTGTGGAATCGCCGGCAGCCACCCTGAGGGCGCAGTTCTTTGCCGCCTGGATAGCCGGGCTGACGCCCAGGATGTTGTCGAATGTGCACGGCGGCTCGCGCGCGCTCAGCCGGGCGGCCAGGCGATCGGTGGAGTCCTGCGTCCTGAAAAGGCAAAAAAGGCTCTCCGAGGATGTCTTGAGCCTGACCCACTGGATGGTGCCCACGCAGCTGACGGTGCGGCGGGCGACCTGGAACACTATGGGCGATTCCACCAGTTCCTTGCCGGTCCTGAGGCAGGCGTCCACCTGTGGACTGGAGATGACGCTCCCCAACAGTCTCCCCCGGATGTCGCCCAGGGCCTCCAGCCCGAGCATGGCCCGCGCCGCCCGGTTGATGAAAGTCAGGGTGCCGGAACGGTTCAAAATCAGCACGCCTTCCGGCAACTGGTCGACGATGCACTCGAACTGGACCGTCATCAGGGAGAGGCGATGCGAGACCTGCGGGCCAGCCAGCCTCCAGCTGATCAGTTCGGTGAGCTTACTGAGGAGGAGGCTCAGCAGTTCGGACTGGTTCTGTAGCAGCCGCCGCTGTTGCTGTGTCACCGCCACCAGCCCGAGGCACCCGATGACTCGCTCGTCGTGCACGATGGGCCACACGAGCTGGCCTGCTGCGCGGCACCGCTCGCTGGAGTGGCAGTCCAGGCATACCTCATCCCGGGTTGGGCTGCTGAGGAAAATCGGCCTGCGCTCCCTGATGGCGCGCCGGTACACTTGGCCGTCGCCAGGCTCCACGCCCACCGCGTCGGCGTACGTGCCCGCCTTTGCCACCCTGACCAAACCGTCGCTGACCACGTCTACCTGCAGCCCGAGCAGCGAAGCGATGGCCACGCTCAGTTCACGCAGGGTATCGGATATCTCCTCTATGGTCACGCGCCTCACCTCGTCCTCCCTACCGGGCTGCGCTGTGCCCTCCCCGGTGAGCGCGACTACGGCGGGCGGCCGTGCGGGAAGGCAGGGCGGTAGAGGCGACCGCCTCGGGTTAGACCGCT
>JBFMCJ010000669.1 GCA_040754675.1 Bacillota bacterium | reverse complement strand
GTCACCGGCGCGGAGGGCCCTGTCGACCGCGAACGCCCGCTCTGTCTTCCGCGCGGCTTTGACCTCAAACCGTACAGTGCAGCCCCCGAGCAGTTGAACCGCGATTAGGAGCGCAGCTACGCCAAGCGACTTCCACCATCCGTCAGCCTCGGCACACGGCGCCAGAAGCAAGTCGGCGATCACGGGAATGAGAGCCGTCACCACCACTAACCGGCACCGTGGCCACGCTCTCTGTCTCTCTACCTCTGCTCGAATGACGGTCGCTATGTCCGGCTGACCTGACAACAGCTGGATTTCTGACCCCACCCGGAGGGTCCGCTCAACTGGCACACATACTGTAACCACTTGGTTACCCTTGTCCCACGGTCCACAAGCGCAGTTTGAACTGGGCCTCCTCACGGCCCCCTGTGTTGCATGCGTAGCAGTACTGCAGATCGGCAACCGGACGTGGAGCGCAAAAGACGGAACGGTGCAGCGCAAGCGCCCCCAAGAACTACTATAACCAGGGAACAACACCGCCTACGGTACTATACCGGGAGTACGCTGCCTGATGCAACTAATAAAGTACCTCAGTGCGTCCGGCCACAACAGTACAGCGTTTGTAGGACTCCTCGGAGGAGATGCCCATCTACCAACTAACTCGCCGTCTTTGATAGATCCCGAAGTGTAGAGCACTTCGTAAATCGGTTCATCGATCTCGTCGTCCCGAACCGTAAAGTTGTCCCGCGTGCCGCTAACCTCACTTGGGTTTACGTCCACCATCAGACCCCTAAGATGGAACAACATCGGCGTCCACCCCTCAGCAGAATAGCCCCAAACGTCCGAGAGTTCATATAGTGACAGGTTGTCGGGGTTCCTTGGCTTCAAGTCTATAAGAACCGTCAGTCCTTTTCCGTACTCCTTGTTCAGTTCGAGGGACCTTCCCATGTCCAAATGCCAGGGGAAGGGTTCGTTCTGGCCAGCGGGGATTTGCTGTCGCAGAAGCCGTGGAATGAGCCCTGCGTTGCGTCCAAACAGGGAGATCCCGGATCTGAACTCGTATCGGGTGATACCACCACCCGAACGCTCCTTCCGGTACAAGGCAAACATACGCATCAACCTCCTCCGCGCTTCGAGTAGGGGTTTGTCCTACCCCGTGATTTCCACTCGTTTGCCGCAATCTTCCCCTGCCCCTGGTAGTTGCACCCTGAGCAACGCACCTGCTCGCCGTCAAACGCTAGCGGGTTCTCATGGCAACGGGGACACTCCACCTTGGCTCACATCCTTCTCGCACCACCTTTCTGATTTATCCAGGAGGGCTCTCCGGCCCTACCCAGGCCACCATTACTGAACTCACGGTGTGACGACCGGCCTGGCGGGCGGCATTCGCAGGCCGCCGAGGCGGAGATGGTCAAAACTTGGAGCGGGTTGTCCGGGATCGGGGGCTCGGTTGTGGGCGGTGAGTGCCAGGCGGGCCCGGCCCGTCCACCGCGAGTACCATTCGCCCGAAGTGCCGGTGGACTGGCCTAAGCCTAGATACTCGGGTGGATCGCGGCGATTATACTCGCCGCTCGTGCGGCAACGGCCGTAGCAGGGTGTTTTGCTTAAAGTCGACGTCGGAGATCCCACTTGTACAAGGTGGTCCATTGACCCGGTCGCGTGGAGGCTTACGTGGAGAAGTACTTTGGCAAGAGCATCCTGTTACCAACCGGGACGATTGGAGCACGGAGCAGATTGTGCTGGCATACCGGGGCCAGGGGTGTATCGACGGGTCGATCAGGCAAGCTGCCGGGAGCGCACACCCGCCTCGATCTCGCGCCCGAGCAGGGACCTCTACCGGCCATCGTATTCCGCCAGCGACGCCGTAGACAGCTCGTCTTCGGTCACCTCACCGAAGACCCTAGCTTGCCGCCCCTTCCTCGGGCTGGGTAAGACCCACCCGCTCCGCCAGATACGCCTTGAGGCGCTCCGGGGACACGAAAACGCGGAAACCGAGCCGGTTCAGGGCGGCTATGGTCTCGCTATCTCGCCCCAGCATGAAGGCGACAGGCTCACTGTACCCCGCCTGGACCCCATCGGGCCAG
>JBFMCJ010000668.1 GCA_040754675.1 Bacillota bacterium | reverse complement strand
GGTGACGCCCTCCGGGAAACGCCTCACCCGCCCGGGCAGCCACCCCAGCCCGCGCACGGCCCCTCCGGGCTGGCCGGAGCCGATCTCTTCGCTTTCGTCGAACAGAAGCTCGTAGCCGAGGCAAATCCCCAGAAGCGGGCGCCCTTCCCGCAGGTAGGCCGCCAGCGCCTGGTCCATAGCCGCCCGTGCCAGCGCCGCCATGGCCGCCTCGAACGCGCCCACGCCGGGGAGCACGACAGCCTGGACGGCCCCAAGCTCCTCGGGCCGGGTGATGCGCACGACCTCGAGGCCTGGTGCGGCTGCCCGGATCGCCCGCTCCACCGAGGCCAGGTTACCCATGCCGTAATCAACCAGTCCGACGGCCGCCATCCTACAGAAGCTCCTTGGTCGAAGGGATGCGATCCGGCCGGTCTGGGTCAATGGCCACCGCCCGGCGGATCGCTCGGGCAAAGGCTTTGAAGGCCGCCTCCGCCACGTGGTGCCGATTACGTCCCGAAAGCTGCCGGACGTGAAGCGTAAGGCGCCCCGCCCCGGCCAGCGCCTGGAAGAACTCCCTTACCAGCTCTGCGTCCATCTCGCCAAGCCTGGTCCCGGAAGCGTCCAGCGCCGGTACGTCCCAGACGAGGAGCGGCCGGCCCGACAGGTCCACCGCCGCAAGCACCAGCGCCTCGTCCATCGGGACGATCGCGTGGCCGAAGCGAGCAACCCCGCGCCGCTCGCCAAGCGCCCTGTCCACGGCCGCCCCCAGCGCCAGGGCGGCGTCCTCGACGGTGTGGTGAGCGTCCACGTGCAGGTCGCCCGCCACGGTGAGATCGAGGTCGAAAAGGGCGTGGTGGCCGAGGCTGGTCAGCATGTGGTCAAAGAAGCCGATACCCGTCTTGACTCGGGTCGCGCCCTGCCCGTCCAGGCACAGCGAAAGCGAAACCCGGGTCTCGGCCGTGGCACGCTCCAGTTCCACGCGGCGGCCGGAGGGCGTCTGCGAGGACAAGGCCTACGTCTCCCCTTCCTGCGCGCCCGCCCTGCGCATCTCTACCGAGCGGGCATGGGCCGCAAGCCCCTCCGCTGCTGCCAGTTTCTCGACCAGCGGCCCGAGGTGGCCCAGGCCGGAAGGGGATGCGTGGACCAGGGTGGTCGCCCGCAAGAACGTGTGGACGCCCACCGCCGACGCAAAGCGGGCCGTGCCGTTGGTGGGCAGGATGTGGTTGCTGCCGGCCGCATAGTCGCCCAGCGCCTCCGGAGCATGAGGGCCGATGAAGACGGCGCCGGCGCAGCGCACCCGTCCCGCGAGGGCCACGGGGTCGGCCGTCGCAACCTGCAGGTGCTCCGGGGCCATGGCATCCGCCAGCGCCAACCCCTCGGGGTCCAGGCTGCGGCATATCACCACGGCGCCCCACCGGGAAAGGGCCACGCGGGCCGTCTCGCCGCGGGGGAGTGTCGCAAGCTGGCGCGCCAGCTCCTGCTCCACGGCCCCGGCCAGCGCCTCCGAGTCCGTGATCAGGATGGCGGCCGCGTCCGCGGCGTGCTCCGCCTGCGCGAGAAGGTCGGCGGCCACCCACTCGGGCCGCGCCGAATCGTCGGCCAGCACCACCACCTCGGTGGGGCCGGCCAGGGAGTCGATGCCCACCACACCCACGACCTCGCGCTTGGCAAGCTGGACGAACAAATTGCCCGGGCCGGCGATCACGTCCACGGGCGGGATCGACTCGGTCCCGTACGCCAGCGCGGCAACGGCCTGCGCGCCACCCACCTGCAGCACCCGCGAGGCGCCCGCCACATGGGCCGCCAGCAGCACCCCGGCGTGAACCGGCGGCGGCGTCGCCACCACAATCTCACCGACCCCGGCGATGCGAGCCGGGATCACGCCCATCAGCACGGTGGAGAGCAGCGGCGCCGTTCCGCCCGGCACGTACACGGCCGCCCGGCGCACGGGCCCCGGATACCATCCCACAGCGACGCCGGGGGCGGTCACCTCGAAAACCGGGGAGGGAAGCTGGCGCCGGTGGAAGCGTTCAACGGCGCCCGCAGCCGCCCGCAGAGCCGGCACCAGCGCGGCCAGGGCGGGGTCGCCCGCGGCG
>JBFMCJ010000667.1 GCA_040754675.1 Bacillota bacterium | reverse complement strand
CCTCCACGTAGGTGCCACAGCTCTCGCACCGATAGCGAGCCTGCAGGGTGGCCCCGAGCAGGCTATCGAGGAACAGCCCAACGACTGCGCCACGAAGGGCGCCCGCCGCGACCGCTCCTGGCCCCAACACCGCCCGTGCGGCGGCCGCCATCACCGCCGCGCCGGCCACCCCGGCGAGCGTACCAGGCCCGGAGACTCCGCCGGATGTGCCCGGCTCCACCGGTCGCATGCCCACCAGGAGGCGGGGGCGGGCACCGGTCATGATACCGACCTCGGTAGCCCACGTGTCCGCCGTCATGGCAGCCAGGCTGCCGGCAACCAGAGCGTCCCAGACCCAGCTTGCGCCGAACAGAAGCCTTGCAAGCGCCGATACTGCCGCCACGCCCCCGTTGGCGAGCACCTGGAACGCGTCCCGGGCACCGCCGCTCCGCATCCCCTGCTTCCGGCGACGAAGGCGTGTCATGACCGACCCTGAGACGAAAAAGGTCAGCAGCAAGGCTGCCCACGGCAGCCCGCCGGCCCCAAACACGAGGGCGCCCACGGCGGTGGCCGCCACCGCCCCGTCCCGGGTGAGCGCGCCCGCTCGCCAGGCAAGAGCGCTCACCCCGGCGGCCAGGGAGGCGCTCACGAGCAGAAGAAGGCCGGCATCGTGCAAGGTGCCGGCTGAGGGTAGGTCAGCCACGGGCTCCTTCTTGCGCCTGGAGCTCGGCAGGGGCGGAAGCCTGCCGCTCCCTTACCCACCGCGCTGCCCGCCGCAGCCGGGCCACGCTCCCCTCGCGGCCGACCAGGGCCAGCACCTCGTACATGCCCGGGCTCACATCCTTGCCGGTGACGGCGACCCGCACGGGCTGCAGGACGTCGCCCAGCCTGAGGCCGCGCTCGTCCTTGAACCGCGTGAAGTAGGCGTTGAGCATCTCCTCGTTGAACGGCTGCAGGCCCTGCAGCCCGCAGGCCACGTTCTCGAGCAGCTCCGGGACACCCGGACGCAGCAGGTGCTTGCGGGCAGCCGCCGGGTCGTATTCGAATTCGTCCTCGAAGTAGTAAATCACCCACGCAGGCACGTCCGCGAGCGTCCGCAGCCGGCTCTGCGAGAGTTCGAGGGCCCGCGCGAGGCGCTTCTCGCCCGCTTCGCCCTCGCGCTGCACCCTGGCAGCGACCCCTGCCTTCTCCAGGAACGGCCGGCTGCGCCGCGCAAGTTCCCCGAGGGGAAGCTGGCGCAGGTAGTAGCCGTTCATCCACTCAAGCTTCTGAATGTCGAAGATGGCAGGGTTCTTGGAGACCCTGTCCAGCGAAAACTTCTCGATGAGGTCGTGCACCGAGAAGATCTGCTGCTCGGCGTCGTAGCCCCATCCCAAGAGCGCCAGGTAGTTGACGATGGCCTCGGGCAAATAGCCCATCTCGCGGAACGCATCCACCGACTGCGCCCCGTGGCGCTTGGAGAGCTTTGAGCGGTCGGGGGCGAGCAGGATGGACAGGTGCGCAAACGCCGGCGGTTCGGCGCCAAGCGCCCGGTACACCTGCACCTGGCGGGGCGTGTTGGACAGGTGCTCGTCCCCGCGGATGACGTGGGTGATGCGCATCTCCAGGTCGTCGACCACGACCGCGTAGTTGTACGTGGGAAGCCCGTCCGACTTGATGATGACGAAGTCGTCCAGCAGTGCGTTTTCGAAGCGCACCTCGCCCCGCACGAGGTCGTGCACGACGGTCTCGCCTTCGTCGTCGATCCGGAAGCGAAGCGCCTTCGGCCGGCCCTCGGCCTCGAGGCGGCGGCGTTCGGCGCCGGTCAGGTGAAGGCAGTGGCGGTCGTACTTGGGAGCCTCGCCCTGCGCCAGGGCCTGCTGGCGGCGCGCCTTCAGTTCCTCGGGAGTGCAGTAGCAAGGGTAGGCGCGCCCGGCCTCTATCAGGCGCCGTGCGTATTCCTCATACAGGTGGCGGCGCTGGGTCTGGCGGTACGGCCCGTAAGGCCCCCCGATGTCCGGCCCCTCGTCCCAGTCCAGGCCTACCCAGCGCAGCCCGTCGATCATGGCGCGAGCCGATTGTTCGGTGGAACGGGCGAGGTCCGTGTCCTCCAGCCGGA
>JBFMCJ010000666.1 GCA_040754675.1 Bacillota bacterium | reverse complement strand
CAGCACCGCCCTGACGCCGTCCCGCACGGCGCCCATGCAGAAGCCCACCGCAGCGAGCCGCCAGGTGCCACACCAAACGGCGGTGAACGCGGAGGCTGCCCGCGGCGGCACCTTTCCGCTCAGCCACCCCACCCCCCGGTCGACCAGGGCCCTCACGGTGCTCCGACGCCGGCCGTAGAACGGGAGGCTGACCAGGCGGTTTATCGCCACCAGCACCCAAGCCGCTGCCAGCGCCAGGGCCATTCCCACCGCGGGCAGACCCCCGGGCAGGCCCCCGGCGAAGCCGCGCAGGTAGGAACACAGGAACAACCAGGCCCGCCTCCCCGCTTCCCGCACAAACAGCCAAACGGCCTGGCCTAAGCCCAGCTGGGCCAGTTTCGGGTCCGGTTTCAGGAAGGTGGACCTGAACAGCTCGGCGTACCCTTCGGCGAACCACACCACGAGCGCCAGCGTGGCCACAAACAGCAAGAACCAGCGCGCCGAATCCGCCGCGTGCTTCAGCCCACCGTTCCACCCCGCCCACGCCGCCCCGCCCACCAGGACCAGCACCAGGAGGTCCCACCAGGGCACGGCGTCGAGCAGCCAGTCCAGCACCCGTCCCACCTCCCCTGCCGGAAATCTACCGCGCAGCCTGCGCTGCCTCCTGCACCCGGTCAGCCTCGTAGAACCGCAGCGTGGCCCGGTCCATGATGAGCGAGATCCTGGCGCCCGCAGGGGCGTGGCGGGCCTTGCGCACCTCCAGGTAGTGCGTGCCCGGCCCGCCCGGGGGCGCCTGGTAGAGATGCACCTCGCCGTCCGCTTCGCGCGACATCCCCCGCGACAGCGCCAGCCGGTGCTCTTCTGTGAGCTGAGCCACCGCCACCACCAGCACCCGCTGCTCCTGGGCCAGCGCCTTCAGGTACCGGGCCGCTTCGGCCAGGAGCTGCCAGGACTCCTTCCTCGGGTCGGAGGGCTGGAGCCGCTGCACCCAGTCCAGGATCACCACCCGGATGCCGGCTGCCGCCACCCCCTGGCGCACCAGCGCGCCCACCTGCTCCACCGTGGCCCAGGGAAGGCTGTCGGTGATCCACAGCGCGTTGTCCTCGATTTCCAGCATGAGCCGCCTCAGGTCCCCCAGTTCCTCCTCGGTCACGTTCCCTGACCGGAGGCGCGAGAGCGGTACCTGGCCCAGCAGTGCGTAAAGCCTCATGGCCAGCTCGCCGGCGGACATCTCCGTGTTGATGAAAAGCACCGGGATGCGCTGCGACACGCCCAGGTTCGCCGCCAGGTTCAGGGCCAGCGCCGTCTTTCCCTTGCCCGTCTCGCCCGCAAGAATCAGCAGGTGGCCGGGCTCCGGGGAAAGGCCCTCGGTGAGCTGCGCCAGACCGAGGTCAAACGACCTTGCTGCGCTGTTGGCCCGGGACTCTATTTCGTCGGCGTACCCCATCCGGACCCACTCACGGCCGGAGAGCAGCACCCCCGGGGACGCCGGCACCGCACACGCGTTGGCCTCCTGCAGGAACCGGGAGAGCACCTGGGCTGGATCCCTGCCCTGCCCGTCCGCGAGAACCCTGCTCGTCCGCGTGCACACCGCGCTCACCCGCCTCAGCGCCGACAGGACCTTGATCTGCCTGGCGGTCTCCCGCGCCTCCTCCGGGTCCGGGGCCTCGCCGTCAGAGACGTCGGGCAGTTCCGGCACGGGCCTCCCGGACCTCAGCGCCTCCCACGCCACGCGGTAGCGGGGCGTGGAGAAGTCCGCCGCGTCCAGGTAGCCCGACAGCGACCACAGAATGCTCCTGTCACGCAGCACCGCCTGCACCAGCGCCCTCTCCAGGCTCGCGCACCGCTCAAACACGGCCGGCCGCCCCCTCCCGGCAGTTGTCGCCGATGGGCACCACGCGGTTCGTCCCGGGCACCACCCGATAGCCGTTCCTGCGGCACCACTCCTCGATGCCGTAGACCTCCGGCTGGTACGGCGTGCTGTCCCGCACCCCGTTCTCGGGCAGCTTGAGCGCAGGGTCCCTCCAGTTCCACTTGCACCGCGCGAAGAAGACGCGGGCCAGGTTCTTCTCCGCGATCTCGGGCAGGCCCATCTGCTGG
>JBFMCJ010000665.1 GCA_040754675.1 Bacillota bacterium | reverse complement strand
CCACGGGGCGCACGCCCATCGCTTCAATCTCCGGCGCGGATGCTTCATCGGCGGGGTCGATGACGAAGAGATCGATGAGGCCGCGGTAGAACGCCGCCACACCCGCTGCTTCGGGCCGTAGCCCCAGGCCCTGCATCATCTCCACCGCCGGCCCCTTGAACGCTCGCCCCGCCGCCAGCGGGCTGACGGCCACCCGCCGCCGGCGCCTTGCCAGGCTCTCCCGCACGCCCGGCAGCGCCAGGATCGGCGCGATGCTCACGACGGGGTTGCTGGGAGCGATGACGACGACGTCGGCCTCGTCCAGAGCTTCCAGCACGCCGGGCGCCGGACGGGCGCGTTCGATCCCCTCAAAGCGCACCCGCCTGACGGGCAAAGCCGCCCTGTGTTGCACGAAGTACACCTGGAAGGGGAGTTCCTGCTCGGCTCCTTCGAGCTCGACGGTCACGCGGGTTCGCACAGGGTCATCCGACATGGGCAAGATCCGCGCCGTCACCCCGAGCCGCCGCGCCAGCTCTGCGGTGACCCCCGAAAGGGTGCGGCCCTGCCGCAGCCACCAGGTTCGAAGGATGTGCGTGGCCAGGTCCTGGTCCCCCAGGTAAAACCAGGCGGGCTCACCCCAGCGCGCGAGCGCTCGCAAACAGCCGTCCGTGTCCCCGTCGACGCCCCACCCGGTCTCTCGGCTGACCAGCCCGGCCAGCGTGTACATGACCGTGTCGAGGTCGGGGCTCACGTGAAGGCCGTAAAAGATCTCGTCGTCCCCGGTATTGACGATAACCGCCAACAGGCCGGGGTCGCGCACCACCGAGGCGAGGCCCGCCGCCATCCGGGCTCCGCCCACGCCGCCGGCCAGCACGGCCACCTTCACGGCGCCTGCCACTGCGTGGCCCCTCCCGCTACCTGACGTACCGAACGACGGCCTCGAGGGGCTTGCGGTCCCGGTAGCGGCGTTCGCCTTGCGGGTACCCCAACGTGATGGCCGCCTGAGGCTCCCAGTCGTCCGGCAGGTCGAGTTGCCGGCGGACCACGTCCGGCGCGAAGAGCGGCGCGCAGGTCCAGCAGGCACCCAGCCCCATGTGGGCGGCGGCCAGCAACAGGTTCTCGATGGCCGCCGCCACGCTCTGGACCCCCATCACGTACTCCGCCCGCTGCCGGACCTCGTCCGGGTAGCGATCCATCTCGGCCATGGTCAAACACGCCACGATCACGACCGGCGCCTCGCCAAACCGCCGGCGGGAAAAACCGAGCCACGACGCCGCGATGGCCGGGTCCACTCCGTCGGCGGCCAGGTCGCGCTCCCACGCCTGCGCCATGGCCTCCGCAAGCCGCCGGCGCGCCTCGGCCGACTCGACCACGACAAACCGCCAGGGCTGGCTGTTGTGGGCCGAGGGCGCCAGCACGGCGGCCTTCAGCAGGCGCCGCACGGTCTCGTCGGGCACCGGCTCCCCGCCGTACACCCGCACCGTCCGCCGCCGGTCGAGCCAGGCCAGCACCGGGTCGTCGTTCACCGGGACGCTACCACCGCCGTGCTGCGCCGCACGAGCGCCGCAGCCAGGACTACGGCGAAGGCCCCGTTGAGCAGGCCCTTGAGGCCGTTGAACGGGATGATGGCCGGCCACAGCAGCGCCGCGACCTTCTCCGGCGGCATCCCGAACTCGAGATAGAGGATGGGGAAGTTCGCTGCCACCATGACCAGTACCCGAGCCAGCGTCCCGCCCAGGATGGCCGCCGCCATGGCCGGCAGCGCAGCCGCCCTTACGCCCGCCAGCCGGCCGCCCGGCTCGCCAGCGCCCGGACGACCTCCTGGAGCAAGCCGCCGGAAGAGGTGGGCCGCCACCCCGACGAAAGTGGCCGCTGCGATGAAGTCGGCCAGTGGCCCCAGCGGGTTGCCGTCCCGGATGAGCCAGAAGAGCGCGTCTTTCAACAGGACGGTCAACACCCCCGGGCCCGGCCCCAACAGGAAGCCTGCCAGCAAGCCCACCGCGTCGCTGGGATCGTACTTCAAAAACGGGGCACCCGGGACGATGGGAAAGTGGATGGTCATCATGGCCACCGTGGATCCGGCGGCAAGCACCGCCACCTCCG
>JBFMCJ010000664.1 GCA_040754675.1 Bacillota bacterium | reverse complement strand
GCTCTACGGGCAAGGGTATCGAGACCTGCGCGCGTCTTTGACTCTGGTGGTCGTTGCAACGTTCTTCAACGCGGTCCTCAGCATCCCGGGCCAGGTCCTGGCGGCCACGAACCGGATGTGGCTAGGCTTCGCCCTAAACCTGGTGTGGGCGAGCGTCTTCCTCATCGGCTCGAGGCTCGCGGTGGCGCAGTTCGGGGCGGTGGGGGCGTCCGCCGCGTACCTCCTGTCGTACCTCGTACACGCGCTCACAAGCACCCTTGGAGCCGTTGTCCTGTTGCGGCTGCCGGCAAAGGCGATGTTGCCTGTGTTGGGAAGCAGCGCTGTGGCCCTCGGGACCCTGGCTTGGTGGGCGGTAGGCGCAGGCGGCGTGGGTTTTCTGGCAGTTGGCGGAGCGGCGACTGGCTATACCGTCATCAACATCTGGCGCAGTGTCAGCGGGTCGTTGGCGCAGCGGATCTCGGCAGCCATACGCACCAAAGGTGCCACTATCGGTTGAGGTGCAATGAGGGTTCTCTTCGTCAACTCCAGGCGTGAATGGCAGTTGGAGTGGGGTGGCGACAGCACCCAAGTCGTGCAAACGCGGCGGGCGCTGGAGAGGCTTGGCGTCTGCGTGGACGTTGCAGAAGGCGAGCTGCGCCTGTCAGACCTCGCGGCTTACGACCTCGTCCACGTTTTCAATATCCAGACGGCCCTGACCGGGCTGAGGGACGTGCTGGCTGCGAAAGAAGCGGGCAACCCGATAGCTCTGTCACCCATCTACTGGGATATGCGCCACTTGGAAAGGGACGCCACCAAGCTCTTTCCCCGTGGTTGGAGCCTCATGGCCGATTTGCTTGGGAGGCTTCACTGGCGAGCACTCTACACAGCCCGCACGCTCAAAGCGGCTCCGCGACGCCGGCGAGTGCACCGAGCAGCGAAACAGATGCTGGCGCTGGCCGACGTCCTCCTGCCGAACTCGTACGCGGAGATGGAGGCTCTGGTCTGGACTTTCAACGCCGCCTCGCTTCGCCAGAAAGCCTTCGTGGTTCCGAATGCCGCGGACGTCCTCCCGCCACAGCCGTCCGATCGGCCGGCAGGCCTCCGGCTGCCCGGGGAGTACGTCCTGGAGGTGGGCCGCTTGGAGCCTACGAAGGGTCAGATGGCTCTCCTCCAGGCGCTGGCCGATGTCCCCAGTATCCCGCTGGTATTCGTGGGCCGAGGGCAGGAGACGGTGTACGGCCGGGAGTGCGTGCGGCTTGGCTCCATTCGCGGCAATACCTTTTTCCTCGGGGAGATACCGCGTCACCAGCTGGGATACATCTACGAGTGCGCGAAGGTGCACGCGCTGCCGAGCCTACGCGAAAGCCCCGGACTTGCCACACTCGAGGCAGCGGCTCACGGGGCCAACTGCGTGGTCAGCATCCATGGCCCCGTTCTCGAGTATTTCGGACAAGATGCGTGGTACTGCGACCCTTCGGACATACGATCGATCCGCTCCGCCGTGCTGGCTGCATGGGCGGCGCCGAGGACAGGGAACCTCCGTCAGAAAGTCTTGACCCGTTTCACATGGCACAAGGCCGCGGAGATGACACTCGCTGCGTACCGGTGGTTGTTAGGGTTGGGTGATTCGCGCGACGACCGGGCTTTGGGGCACGGGGACGCAGCTTGGTAGTCTACCCCGATAACTGACCCACCTAGTGATGATTGGCTACTTTGTCCCTGGAAGGATGTCCGCAGGTTAGCGACAGTCTCTCTCCCTTTGTTACCCCGCTATGGATCAGTTTTTCGTCGCCGAGAACACGTGGGGGTGTGGGCACCTGACGTGTTTGAGGAGTCCTGAGCGAAAGCGTACCATCCCATTCTTGTCGCGCCTCCCGCTTTTTGACCGTTTTGGAGGGTGGATCGCGCGCGTAAGTTGAGCGTCCAGATCTCCAGGAGGTCCCCGCCCAGCCCCCCGGCTAGCCGGGGGGCTGGAGCTTTGTGGCAGGAAGAGCGACCGGGGAGCCGAATCGTGGGGGCACCGGGAGGCCTGCGCCGGAGTGCCGCCCGATCCCGGCAGCGAAAGCGGGGCGGTGAGGGAGGGAAAACAAGCGGGAGCATCCCCCAC
>JBFMCJ010000663.1 GCA_040754675.1 Bacillota bacterium | reverse complement strand
TTCACCAGCGCCAGGTTGACCACTCTTCCCGCGCTCCGAGTACGCCCAGGGACACCCTGCGGACCGCACGTTTCATCTCCACCAAACGACAGGTATAACCAGCCTTCGGGATTCCCGCGAAAGTACTTGGCCGGCCACGGCCACGACGAGGTCAAGTTGGGCGCCGCGCACGAAGCCACCTCATATGACGGCAGGCCTACGAGGCCGATGCACGACGATTTCGAGGCATTTGTTTCGGCCCAGGAGAAGACTCTGCGACATGCGTTGCAGAGCACTCTTCTTTGAGAGCCCGACTACGCCGGAACCGCGGTAAAACCTTCAGGCGCGGGCCCCAGCACTTCTTGGCCATCACCGATGGGTCGAGTCCAAGGTCCTCCCGCTCACGGTATCCACCGCCGCAACTCGGCGGTGCTCCGGCCCTGCTGACCACCTCAGCCGTGTCGCGTCCCCGCGTTCCCGCCTCTCCACAAATACAGGTTGGCCACCCCTTGCCGACTCGTACTACAAGAAGTCCTCGTTCCGGTCCGCGTCCCTACCATGCCGAGCCTCACCGTCAACCGCACCGCCGCTTGAAGGGTAAGCTCCCTCGACCTCCGAACAAAGCCCATTCTTACTGATAATGGGAACCCGCCGCATGTCGCGTCCGAGGGCCTCCTGCTCGAGGACGTAGCGCATCGGACCTGTGCGATATACGGCCGTTTTGATAAGTCGGTTGCTGAGGCGACCGTATTTGCCGAGGACCTCCACCAGGACCGCCATCTCGGCGTCAGACAAGGTAGGGTGAAACCGGGGGGCAGGCCCCTCAAGAACTATCGGAGTACCCCCCGAACGTTCCCACGCTATTTCGAAGCCGCTCATTGACCTCACCGCTGCCTGACACCCTGGTGGCCATGGCCCGTCAACCTGGCGCAGGTAGACCTCGCCTGTCAGGGTGCGACCGAGCTTCTCCAGGGCAATCAGGTCAGCTAGGTAGAGAAGCTTGACGAGTTTGAAGTACGCTACCTGCCCCATCTCTTGAACGATCGCCAGAATGAGGCGCTGCATTGGCGTGGCAGATTGTTGATCAATTTGGCGGACACGAGGCCGAGTCATGGCGTTACGGTCCAAGAGCCCCTTTCGAGGGTGAACGGTTTTCGCGAGGGCCATGAAGTCGGACCTCTGCTTAACAAGGCTTCGGTGGACGAGGGCCCGAGGGCCAGGATGATACATGGGCACAAGGATCCGTCCTGCCCACGGCAACGGCTGCGCGACATGGTCGGGGAGCCGATACGGGTGCGGCTTGATGAGGGCAATGGCGCGGAGGGCAGTGGTGCCCATCGGCACAACCACTTCGGGAGCCACCAGCTCGATCGTCATCGCGAGGAAGTAGCTGCAGTTCTTCAGTTCTGCGAGCGTAGGCGTATCGTTCCTCCCGGCGTCATCTCGCGGGTTACAAAGGAGAGCGTTGGTGATAAATACGTCACTGCGATCCCAGCCAATGTTGCCTAGAAGCATCTCAAAGTTGCGGCCCGCCTGGTCACCATAGAGCGGAACGCCCGTCCGATCGGCCCCCAACCGTCCGGGAGCTTCGGCGACGAACAACACCTTGGACCACAGGTTCCCGTTGTTCTTGGACAGTACCTTGGTGCGTTGCCAGAGCCGTTCACACAAGTTGCAGGCGACAGCAGCTTGACACAAGTCATCGAACAGCTGCGCCCTTTGAAAGACCGAGGAGACGCCCGTCACGGCATCGACCCCCCTTCCCCAACCAGGCACATCGGATCCGGACCTCCAGTCAAGGCGCCGCGTGCGAGCGTCTTTTGGGCAAGGCACCCGGAACGGCATCTATCGAGGAGCTGACACGAGGAGCAGGGCTCCACGTGAGCTGAGTTCAACTGAGCGCGAACGAGGCTCAGGAACGGAGAACGCTCCCAGCAATCACGCAGCGAAGAACCCCGCAATGAGGATAGCATTAAGGACCCCACGACATCTTCCGCCTTTGCCCATTTGAACCCGTCGCACGGCTGCACCCGCAGGTCAGGAAGTATCACCAGCTTAGTGAGCGCCGTGGTGCACGACTTCCCCTCCAGCATTAGGGGTCCCCACGAAGCCC
>JBFMCJ010000662.1 GCA_040754675.1 Bacillota bacterium | reverse complement strand
GGAGAGCTGCGGCCCCAGGAGGCGCTCGAGGCGCTGAACCATCTGCTGCGCCGCCTTGTTGGTGAAGGTGACGGCGAGGATCTCCTCGGGTGCGGCCGCACCGGTCGCGATCAGGTACGCCACGCGGTACGTGAGCACCCGCGTCTTGCCGCTTCCCGGCCCGGCGATGACCAGAAGCGGCCCGTGAACGTGCTGGACGGCGTCCCGCTGCGTCTCGTTGAGTTCTCGCAAGAACGGCACCAGTGCCGCGGGTGAGTGCCGCGTGGTCAGACCCGCATCAGCCCTCCATCTTCTGTCCCGCACGGCGGCGGGCAAGTTCCCGCCATACGGCTTCCGGCGGCAGCTCGGCGGCCTCCAGGGCCACCAGCAGGTGATACAGCAGGTCGGCAGCCTCCCAGGCCAGGGCATCGTAGGCCCGGCCCAGGCGCGGCGGGTCGGCCTGGCCTTTCTTGAGGTCGTCCACCCCTTTGGCCGCCAGGATCACTTCGCCGGACTCTTCGGCCACCTTCTTCAATACCGTGTCAATCCCGCGCTCGAACAGGGAGGAGGTGTAGGATCCGGAGCGGGGGTGAAGCCGCCGGTCGCGGATGACGGCGCGCAGCCGGTCGAGAATGCGCGCGTCATACAAGACGCCTTCCTGCGCCCCCAGGCCTTCCGGCTCGAGAGAGGCCGGCCCTTTGGCCCAACCGGGCTGGCCACCCAGCGAGCGGAAAAAGCAGCTCCACTCGCCCGTGTGGCAGGCCCCGGTGCCGCGCTGGTCCACCACGAACAGCAGGGCGTCGCCGTCGCAGTCGATCCGGACCTCCCGCACCCGCTGCACGTTGCCGGATGTCTCGCCTTTCATCCACAGCCGCCCGCGGCTTCGGCTGAAGTACGTGGCGTGCCCCGTTCGCAAAGTGGCCTCCAGGGCTTCCCGGTTGACGTATGCGAGCATCAGCACCTGGCCCGTGACGGCGTCGACGGCAACGGCGGGCACAAGCCCGTCCGGCCCCCAGCGTACCTGGTCCCCCAGCGACTCGTTCAAGAGCCATAAGCCCCCCTGCTCGCCCTCACCGCTCCGGGGCGCTGCGCTCTTCCTCACACGCCCGCCGCGTCCAGGCGCACCGGGATGCCGCTCTGCCTCAGGAACTCCTTGGCCTCCCGCACGGAGTAGCGCCCGTGGTGGAAGATGGAGGCCGCCAGCACGGCGTCGGCGCCGCCCAGCAGCACCGCGTCGCGCAGGTGCTCCAGCGAGCCGGCGCCGCCGGAGGCGATGACCGGCACGCTCACGCGGCCGGTGATGGCCCGCAGGAGTTCGTAGTCGTATCCCTCCTGCGTGCCGTCCCTGTCCATGCTGGTGACCAGCAGCTCCCCCGCCCCGCGCCGCACGGCCTCCTGCGCCCACAAGACCGCATCGTCCAGCGCCTTGTGACGCCCGCCGTGGGTGTAAACCTCCCACCCGGCACCTCCAGCGCGGCGGGCGTCGATGGCCACCACCACGCACTGGGACCCGAAGCGGTCGCTCAACCGGGTGATGAGCCCAGGATCCTCGACGGCCGCCGTGTTGACGGACACCTTGTCCGCCCCGGCGAGAAGCAGGTCCCGCACGTCGTGTTCATTGCGGACCCCGCCGCCCACCGTCAGCGGGACGAACAGCCCCTCGGCGGTGCGCTCCACCGCATGCAGGAGCGTGCGGCGGCCTTCGGCCGAAGCCGAGATGTCCAGGAAGACGACCTCGTCGGCGCCTTCCTGTTCGTAAAGGCGTGCCATTTCGGCCGGGTCGCCGGCGTCCGCGAGGTTGCGGAAGCGGACACCCTTCACCACCCGGCCGCCGTCGACGTCAAGACACGGTATGATCCGCCGCGCCAGCATCCTCATCCCACCTGGCGGCCTCGAGCGCCTCTCGAAGCGTGACGGTGCCTTCGTAAAGCGCCCGGCCGATCACGACGCCGGCCAGCTCACCCAGGCCGGCCAGCCGAGCCACGTCGGCCGCGGACGCAATCCCACCCGCCGCCAGGACCCGCAGGCCCTGGCGGGAGACGGCAAGCGCCGCGGCGGCGTTCGTTCCGGCCAGGGTCCCGTCTGACCATACGTCGGTGACCAGCGCCCATTTTACACCCAT
>JBFMCJ010000661.1 GCA_040754675.1 Bacillota bacterium | reverse complement strand
CCCTGGCCGCCCGGGAGGTGCTGGGGGACAACCTCACTTCGGTCGTGCTGTTCGGCTCGGTGGCCCGGGGCGAAGCGGGCCCCGGCTCGGACGTCGACCTGCTCGTGGTCTGCCGGGAGCTGCCCGCCGGCGCGTTCAGGCGGCGGCGCCTGGTGGAGCCGGTGGAAGAACGGCTGGAACCGGCGCTGCGGTCGCTGTGGGAGCAAGGGCTCTGCGCCGGGTTCACCGTGGTCCTCCGCACCGAGGCGGAGGCCGCCTGCTTTCAGCGGCTGTACCTGGACATGGTGGAGGATGCCGTCCTGCTTTACGACCGGGATGGCTTTTTCGCCTTCGTGCTGGCGCGGCTGCGCGAGCGGCTGCGGTCCCTGGGGGCCGAACGCCGGCGACTTGGGGACGTGGCGTACTGGGACCTCAAGCCGGACTTCCGCGCGGGCGACGTGATCGAGCTTTGAGCCGCCCCGGTGCGGGGCGGCTCGGTTCGGAAGGGGGAGGGCAGCGGTGTGCGAACGCGTCCAGGCGCTCCTCGAGTCCGCCATAGTGCTGGCGGTGGGGGCGCACCGGGGCCAGAAGGACCGGGCCGGCGCGCCGTACATACTCCATTCCCTGCGCGTCGGGCTTTCGTTCCGCGATCCCCTGGAGGTCATGGCCGGGGTGCTGCACGACGTCGTGGAGGACGGCGGCGCCACGCTGGAGCAGTTGAGGCGTGCCGGCTTCCCGGCCGACGTGGTCGAGGCACTTGACGCCCTCACCCGGCGGGCCGGGGAGACCTATGATGACTACCTGGTGCGCGTGAAGGCCAATCGCCTGGCGCTGCGGGTGAAGCTGGCCGACCTGCGGGACAACCTGGACGAGTCTCGCATCCCGGAGCCGTCGGAAGACGACCGGCAGCTGTGGGAGAAGTACCGGTCGGCGCTGCAGCAGTTGGAATGCTGACCTCCGAGCCCCAGGTCCGTCACCAAATGTCGGACTGTAAGGTGTAGGCTGACCTTGGATACTATCGTGGCGGTGGGGGTCCGATGGATCACTTGTTAGCAACGAAGGGGGGACCGGCCGTGTCTCGCTCCTGGTGCGGCAGGCGTCTGGCGTGGCTGCTGGCCGTCTGGCTCCTGGTCATGGGTGTTGCCCTGGCCTCGTGCTCGGCGCCCCGGCAGGAAGCGGCCCAGCCGCCGCCGTCGCAGACCGCGCCGTCCGCGTCCCCGGGACAGCCCGCTCAACCCTCGCAGACGGCCGGCCCTGCTCCCCAGCAGCCGGCTCAGCCCGCACCCGGCGCGGGGCCTGCCGCGCCGCCGCCGCCTGCGGGCAAGACTTTTCCCGTTTCCGTTCACTTCCTCGCCGTTGGCCAGGGCGACAGCGTGCTCATCCAGACCGCTTCCGGCGAGTCCGTGGTGGTGGACGGCGGCCCGCGCGACGCCGGTCCCGGGGTCGTCCGCTACCTGAAGGACCGGGGGGTGAAGGAGCTGGCCTACGTGGTCGGCACCCACCCCCACGAGGACCACGTGGGCGGCCTCATCCGGGTGCTGGAGACCTTCCCGGTGGGGACCGTCATCGACAGCGCCGTGCCGCACACCACCAGGACGTTTGAAACGTACCTGCTCACGATCAAGGAGAAGGGGATCAGGTACGTGGCCGGTCGGGCGGGCCAGGTTTACCGCCTGGGCGACCTCGCCCTGCGGGTGCTGTGGCCCGGGGAGCCGCCTCCCGAGGAAGACCTCAACGCCTGCTCCGTGGTCTTGCTGGTCACGGCGGGGGACGTCAGGATACTCCTCACCGGGGACCTGCCGGGCGACTACGAGGCGAAAATCGCCACGGCCGCCCAGGTGCTCAAGGTTGCCCACCACGGCTCAAAGAGTTCCACCACATCGGCCTTCCTGAGGGCAGTCAAGCCGGGTGATGCCGTCATCTGCGTGGGCGATAACCCTTACGGGCACCCGTCCCAGGAGGCCCTCAAGAGGCTGGCGGACGCCGGCGTCCGCACCAACCGCACGGACCTGCAGGGCACCGTGGTGCTGACCACGGACGGCAAGACGTACTCCTTCGACAAGAAGCCGTGGGAGTACCAGGCGCCTGCAGGGCCTGGCGGGGTCGCCCCGGCTCCCTCTGGCGG
>JBFMCJ010000660.1 GCA_040754675.1 Bacillota bacterium | reverse complement strand
GATGCCCCGGTTCATTCTCGGCTTCAAGACCCTGGCCGATCTCCTGGAGGGGATCATCGGCCGGCTGACGCCTCTGGAGAACGAGCACTTCAACCCGGAGTCGGGGGACAGCCTCCAGGCGGTCCGCATGCCGGACGGCTTCGTTGGACCGGCGCAAGGTGCTGAAAGCTCTCAGGATGGCCGTCAAGCGCATGGAGTACGACATCAAGCTCGATGAGTTCTTCCGCTTGCGGGCGGAGATAGAGGCTGACCATGGACCTGCATCTACCTAACGCCACCAGGCCTTTCTCGCCCGCCGAGATCGACCTGGCAGTCCATGTCCGTCCGACGGCTCTGGTCCACCTGGTCTACGCGGACGGTGTTGTGCCGGAGCACGTCGGCCAGGTGGGGAGCCTGGTCGAGCGGACGGGCGCACGGCTGATCCTGCGCCCCTACGAGCGCGAGATCATGCGCCGGTGGCAGGCCTGGGACTGGGGCAGGGAGTGCGGCCGGCGGACGCGGCCGTACCTGCGCTTCGGGCGCCCGGCGGTGGTGGTGACCAACGAGGACAACCTGCCCGAGGAGGGCGGCATCACCGAGCCCTGGGCACTCTGGCGCTACTGGGTTGAGGCGGCGGCCGGCGTCCGCTCCGATCTGGGAGATGCCGTCGATCTGGCCCTACCGCCCCTGGCGCCCGTGGGCAACTACCGGGAGATCTACGGCTGGATCGTGTCCTGGGGGGTCCCGCGGCACTTCCAGAGGGTCGCCTGCCATGCCTACGCCCGCACCGGCAACTGGTCGGACCCCGCCTGGCTGCGCGCTCAGACCGGCCTGCCGGTGGACGTGACCGAGTGGGATAGCTGGCTGGGGGAGGGCCGCTACCTCCCCCTGTCCGAGTGTCTGGCGAAGCTGGAGGGGGCCGAAGCTCGCTGCTGGTTCATCCTGTCCAGCGACGATCCGGCCTTCGATTTCTGCAACCTGCTGAAGCACCGAGAGCTGTTGGAGGTGGAGATGGAGCTACAGGCCATAGTGGAGGGGCTGAGGAAGCACCTGGAGGAGAGCGGTGAGATGGCCAGGCTCGCCCTGGATCAGAACGCCCTGCTGACCGAGCTGGTGGTGAGGATCCTCGAGGGCAAGTTCGACGCTGCCAGCCACGGCGACCAGTCGGCGGAGGCGTTGCTGTACGCCGTGAGCCCGAACATGATGGATCGCCGGCTCCAGGTGGTGAGGTTCCCAAAAGGGTAGGGCCTCAGCAGCCCGAGGCCGCGACCTTCGAGCCGCAGGTCCTGGATTACCCCAACCGGCACGCCGTCGGCTGGTGGTACGATGCGGCGCCCGAGGGCTGCATCCTGCACGGCACCAGGTCGGGCGAGTCCAGGAGCATTCACGACGAGCTGATCGCCACGGCGACGTGGGCGGCCGGCGAGCCCTACTACATCGACTGGGAGACGGGCCAGAGGGTGTATCTCGCCTGGCACGTCACCATCGGGGAAGGGGAGATCGCCTGCCACCTGCCCCTGAACCGGTGGGGATGGCACGCCGGCAGCCACAGCCGGCGATGGTTTGGCGCCGAGTTCGCCCAGCCGACCGGCGACGACCCGATCACCGATCTCCAGGTGCAGACGTTCTGCTGGTGGTGGAGGAACGTGGTCCGGAAGCGGTGGCCCGGGGTGCCTGACCATTTCCTGGGGCACAGCGAGGTCCGGCAGGGGATCAACGCCGGCAAGACGGACCCGTACACGGTGGGCAGCCCCGAGATGGACAATCTCCGCCGGCGCATCCTGAGCCTGGTGAACGGTGGCTGATCGCCTGGTGCACACTACAATGTCCCCGTAGCCGATGCTGCGTGCTCGCTCAAAGGCCCGCCGGGGGTGCCACCTCCCCGGCGGGCTGCTCATTAGGTCAGTGAAGTGCTCTGGCTCGTAGGAGCCAGCGGCAAGCGCCTCCCGCATGAAGGATTGACAGCAACGGGCCGCTGCTGATAACCTGATCTCGCTGTTCCATCCTTCCCGGCCTTCCCGTGGATATCGGGACGGGGCCGGCCTCCGAGTGCGCCATCGAGCTCGGGGGCCGGCCCTTTCTATGTGCCTCAGCCGATTCCCCAACGAAACCGCCCGAGCCGGGCC
>JBFMCJ010000659.1 GCA_040754675.1 Bacillota bacterium | reverse complement strand
CTTGGGACCGATCCCTTGGCTTACGTCGACTCGTTGGGCGATGCCGGCCGTCATAATGGTAGCGGTCTGGAAGACTCTAGGGTACAACATGGTCATTCTCTTAGCTGCTTTGCAAGAGGTGCCTAGGGAACTGTACGAAGCAGCCCTCGTTGACGGTGCTAGCCCCTGGCAAACGGTACGGAAAGTAACTCTTCCCCTGATATCCCCGAGCATCTTCTTTGTCACGATCACGTCGGTCATCGGATCGTTCCAGGTCTTTGAGCTCACCACCGTCCTGACCGGAGGCGGTCCGGCCAATGCCACGAATACACTTGTTATGTTCGTCTACCAGTATGCATTCTCGTCGTTCCAAATGGGGTACGCCTCGGCTGCGGCGTATATATTGTTTGGCGTAATTCTGCTGGTTACCATCGTACAATTTGCCACCTCGAAGCGGTGGGTTTACCAGTAGTAGGCACCAGCTTCCTGGTTGCCACGGTAAACTCCCACGAGGTCAAGGGTGGCCACAAAGGAAGGACAAGTTATGCGAAGCAAAGCTCTTGTACTGGGACAAGTTCGAGTTTCCACCTCCGCCCGCGGCCTGCGCTCGCGCTCAGCACAGGTGTGGTCGGCGGCTCTGGTATATGGGTTTCTGGTTATTAGCGCTATTTTGATGGCCCTACCATTCGTTTGGATGGTCGCGTCCGGTTTCAAGTCTTATACAGAGATTTTCGTCGATCCGTTCAGGCTAGTGCCGCGCCATTGGACCTGGTCAAACTTTCGAGAGGTGTTCCAAGTCGCACCATTCCATTTGTACGTCCTGAACACAGTGAAGGTCAGCCTGTTGAGTACGTTCGGGGCAGTAGCGACTTCCGCGATGGGAGCGTACGCATTCGCTAGGTTGCGTTTCCCCGGACGCGATTATCTCTTCATGGGGTACTTGGCCACTCTGATGATCCCGGGCCAGGTCACCCTGGTTCCCAGGTTCATTCTCATGAAGTGGTTTGGCCTGCTGGACAACCATCTTTCTCTCGTTCTGCCGGGAATGTTTACCGCCTACGGAACGTTTCTCCTCCGACAATTCTTTGTCACGATACCCCGGGAACTGGAAGAGGCTGCTGCGATAGATGGAGCCGGATATCTCCGCCGATTTGTCTCCGTCATTCTTCCGCAAGCTAAACCGGCCCTAGCGACTCTCGCGGTTTTCACGCTTATGTGGCACTGGAATGACTATCTGCATCCCCTGGTCTTTATCAATAGTGAGAGCAAACGGACGCTCGCACTGGGCCTCGCCATTTTCCGCGGCGACGTGGATGTGCAGTGGAACCTGGTAATGGCTGGGGTCACAATATCCGTCTTTCCGTTGGTGATAGCGTTCTTGGCCGCCCAGCGGTTCTTTGTTGAGGGCATTGCCTTGACCGGGCTGAAAGGGTAGGACAGGAAAGGAGGGGGATAGCGTCCCCGCAAGTGGTGTAAATTGGGTTCCCACTTGACTGTCACCCGTTACGCCGCGATGTCAGGCAGCTGCGGCATTCCCTCGCTTTCACCCCCCGTCGCCCTTTGCCGGGCAGCGTAGAGCTTGGCCATGGACTCCTGGCTGAAGTAGCGCCGAGACGCCATCCACTCTTCATGCTGCTCCTGCAGCACCGCCCCGATCAGCCGCAGCGCGGCCTCCGGGTTGGGGAAGATGCCTACGGCGTCCGTGCGCCGCCCGATCTCCTATCTCAAACTTGTGTCTGCTTTCGCGGTCCTGCTCCCTTTTTCGCCTTTTTCCACAACCGGTAGCCTCGCCGAGGTAGGCACGCGCCGGCCGGTTATCCACCGCCTGCCCTTGGGTCCCCACCCCACCCCCTCGGCAACCCTATCATGGCTCACGGGGTCTATGCCCGCCCATTCCTTCGTTCGGCCTGGATGAAGGGGGGGTGGGGTGTGCCGTACTCACTTACAGGGTCGATGCCCGAATGGAGAAAAACGGCTTTCCCCACCCAAGGGTCGCAAGGCTTTACGCGCCTACGCCGCCTGGGCCAGCTGTGCCTGCCTCACCTCCCCCAGGACCCGGCTCGGGTCGTAGGGAACACCCTTTTGCATCAGCGCGAACATCACCCGCAGCAGCTTGAGGGCGACGGCCACCAGCG
>JBFMCJ010000658.1 GCA_040754675.1 Bacillota bacterium | reverse complement strand
ACGCGAACACCTTGTCCAGTTCCTCGTCGGGCACGTCGAAGACGACGTTGTGCGGCGGCAGGGGTTCTCGCTTCATGAACTCCGGCAGCCGGTCGTGCGCCTTCGTGAACCCGGCGCCCTCGTTGAACTTGCGTTCGGCCTTGAGGATCTCCAGCCCCAGCGGCACCACGTCATTCACCGTCCAGCTGGTTCCCAGCACCCCGTTGCAGCTCTCCACCATGCCCTCGAGCCCTTCGGGGATGTCGAGGATGGCGAAGGCGTCGAACAGGCAGTAGCCCGTGGAGTCGATGAACGCCGTGGAGGCCTGCATGGCGCGGGACAGCTCCGCCTTGTAGACGTCGAACGGGTTGGCCTTGCCGCCCACGCCCAGGATCTCGGGGGCGATGGTGTAGCCGGCCGTGTGGTCGGCCCCCATCGGGGTGGTGGCGTAGGTCACGCCGATGCCCTTGACCGCCCGGGGCTCGTACGCCGGCATGCTCTGCCCCTTCACCGCCGGGATGCGCGTCACGCCGTACGCCCGGCCCGTGAAGACGGCCCCGTTGCCCAGGATGCGGCCGAGCGCGGTGCCGTGGCGGATCTCCTGGTCCAGCAGCCGCTTGGCGCCGTCCGCATCGCCGAACCGCAAAAGCCCCGCCTCCATGGCCACGGCGAGCGTGCCGCCCATCTCGATGGTGTCGAGCCCGATGTCGTTGCACAGCCAGATCAGATCCGCGACGTCGTCGAGGTTGCCAATGCCGCAGTTGGCGCCCAGCGCCCAGACGGACTCGTACTCCATGACGGAGACCTTGAACTTGCCCTGCGGATCCGCCCAGCGGTCGGAGCACTGGATGATGCAGCCCGGGTGGCAGGGGTGGCCGGTCTCGCCTTCGCCGTCGCGCTGCTTGATGGTCTCCGCCTTGGCCTCGCCGCTGATGCGGGCGGTGTGTTCAAAGCGGCCGCTGGAGAAGTTGCGGGTGGGGTAGCCGCCCGCCTCGTTCATGATGTTCGCCAGGACGTTGGTGCCGTAGGTGTTGAGCGCGCCGCCCTTCTTGGTGACGTCGTGGGCCAGCGACGCCCTGGTGAGCTTGTCAATGCCCCGCTCGAACTGCTCCTTGTTGGCGATCTCCACGCCGGGCCCGCCGGCGTCGTCGATGACGATGGCCTTCAGGCCCTTGCTCCCCATCACGGCGCCCATGCCGCCACGGCCGGCGTAGCGGCCGGCGGTGTTCTCCTGGTCGTTGATGCAGACGCCGGCGGCGGTCATGCGGTGCTCGCCGGCCGGGCCGATCCCGATGACGGCCACCTTGCCGTGCTGCTCGGCGAGGCGCCGGCACACCTCGTACATGCCCTTGCCCACCAGGCCGTCGGCGGGGAGCAGCTCGGCGCCGTCCTTGGTCACCTTCAGCACCCAGTAGCTGCCGTTCTGCTTCGGCTGGCCCTCAACGATGATGGCCTTGATTCCGAGGCGCGCGACTTTCTGCGAGGCCATGCCGCCCGAGTTGGTCTCCTTGATGCCACCGGTGAGCGGGCTCTTGCCGCCCACGGAGATGCGGCCGGAGGTGGGGGCGGCAGTGCCGCTCACGATGCCCGGCGCAAAGACGAGCTTGTTGGAAGGCCCCAGCGGGTGGCAGGTCGGGCGCACCTCGCTTGCGACGATCATCGAGGTGAGGCCGCGCCCGCCCCAGTGGCGGTAAGCTTCCGGGACGTCTTCGAACGTGGCCGTCAGCTCGGACATGTTGACGCGAAGGAACCGTGCCAATCCCAACGCCTCCTCTCCCGAACGCTTTCCTCGCCCTCGTGGAACCTCGCTCCAAGACCGCCTGCAAACCCCGGCTTCGACCTGTGCCTTGGCGTGTCGCCTCCTTCCGCCCGAGCGGCTGTTGCGGAATCTATCCGGAACCCCGAGGGGGTCGAACGTTCAAGAGGAGGCCGCAAACGATGCCTATTCAAACGTTACGACGGTGCCAAGGAGACGAGGAGCGAACAATACCAATGCTGTACCCGCTTACATACGCGATGATAGTGGCACTCATTGGTCCCGTCAACCCCGCGGACTGCCCCTCGTCGCTGCTCGAGCCTGTGCGCATCTTCAGGGTTCTTGGGGCTCCTCACAGCCAGGGCCGGGTGTCTGTACGCGGTTGGGCAG
>JBFMCJ010000657.1 GCA_040754675.1 Bacillota bacterium | reverse complement strand
AGCAGGAACAGCAGGGTAAGCCCACAGAACAGCCACAGGTTGCCGGCCACCCGCAAGTCAAAGAGATAGATACCTGCCAGCAGCACCAGGGCGAAGTCGACGGCTGCCACGGCCACGTAAGGGAGCAACTTCCCGAGCACCAGCTCAAGCGGCCGGATCGGTGTCACGACCAGCTGCTCCAGGGTGCCGAACTCCCGCTCCCGCACGATGCCCAGCGAAGTGAGCAGGGTGGTCATGAACATGACCACCAGGCCAAGCAGACCCGGGATCATCACGGGGGCGCTCTTGAGGTCGGGATTGTAGAGGATCTCGATCTCCGGGATCAGCCGCGGGGGGGCCGGGGGTTCGAAGTCCAGTTCCCCCAGGGACGGAGGCCGGAAAAGGTCCTCCGGTAATGCCACCGCCGGGGCCCGGGATTCCACGAGCGCCTGCGCCTTCTCCCGGGCCTCTTCGGTACGGCGGGCGAGTTCGGTCTCGAGTCGCCGGCGCACGTCCTCCTCCACCTGGGCGCGCACCTCGGCCTGGATCTCGTCCTGCACCGGCTCCATAGCCCGCTGCAGCATGCGGGCGGCCGCCTGGGCCTTGAAAAGCTGGGAGCCGTGTATGATCAGCTTGAGGCGGGCATCGGTCCTTCCGTCGCTCACCCGACCGAAGCCGGGGGGAATGAAGACCGCCATGTCGACCCTTTCCTGCTCGATCGCCCGCCGGACGTCCTCCCATGGCACCGTGACCCGGACGGGTACGAACTTCTCATAGGAAAGGATGGCCTCGGCCATCTGCGCACCGATATTGGTACCGCTCTCGTCCACCACCGCCACCCGGAGGTCCGAGATATCGAAGCTGAAAGCGTAACCGAATATGACCAACCACACCAGGGGTAACGCAATCATCATGCCCAACGTGCGGCGATCCCGCCGCATCTGGATGAACTCCTTTTGAACCAGAGCGAGGACCCGCTGCAACAAGGCCTCAACTCCTTCCCAAGCGGCCATGGACAGCACGGGAAGACGCAGAGCGGGGACGTGCTCCACTCGTTCCGAACGTATACGGGCTGACCGTGCTTGTCAAGCGACGCGACGTGGGCCCCCACAGCCCACGCTCGGCGCGCGCGAGGGATCCGGGAACGCTAGCCCCTTCTCGCCCGTCAATGTCCACGAGTGGGCCGCAGGGACCCTGTTCAAGACGTCGGACGGCGGGCACACCTGGGTCAGGGTACAGCTACCTTCCAACCGCGACTACCGCGTAACAACGCACCTCCGGCACCGTGAAGACCATCGTGCCACCCTCAAGCTTCCAGGGCAGCACCGTCTCCGATGATCCATCTTTCCCGTCGGGGGTCATCAGCTTCAGGGTCATGCCCGAAACATCCGCACCAGCAGGCACCGTCAGCCTGAGCGTGATGTTGGTTTGCGGTTGAAAGTCGTGCCGCGAATAGTCATAGGCATAGTTGACGAGATGGACGACCCCGCCCCACGGAGTGACGTAGGGGAACACGCCGAGGGATGGCGAGGGGTTGGTTTCCAGCCCGGGGTTAACCCCCATCTGCCGTAAGAGCGAGCCGACCTGGCCGATGGTGCCGGGCTGTGCACGCAGGACCTTTCCACCGGAAGACGCATAAGCCGAGAGGCTTTGTCCGGCAGCAAGGCACTTGTGCAGTGGAGGAATCACGACGGCCGCATACCGCTTGAGATCCTCCCCCGACACCGCCCCAGCAGCCAACTCGCCGTCGCCGAGGAATAGCACATCGTAAGGGATGTGCTGCTCCTGCATCGCCTTCGTCAGGTCAAGGTAGCTTTGCCATGCATTCCAGTCAAACAGGGTCGAAGCCAGATCATAGAGTACAGCCACCCCGGCCAAACTCTTGGCCTCCGCCGTGTACACCTCCGGGTGCGCCCGCAAGAAACGCGTGTACGGGGCGATTTCTCCGGCCGGTAAGGTGAAACTGCCCCCGCCCATGGTGAAGGCGTTGTGAGGCAGCATAAAGGTCCCCCCGCAGGAGAGGGCTTCAGCCAGCCAGTGACGCCACAGGCCGTAGTCCTGGGCGGAGAAGTTGGCCATGCTGTTGATGTCCGCGAAACCGATCACGGGCTTGGGACCGACGATGGACTTGGCCAGAAGGTACAGGC
>JBFMCJ010000656.1 GCA_040754675.1 Bacillota bacterium | reverse complement strand
GGTGCGCCCGGGGGCAAGGGGGAGGCCACTCGCTTCGCGGGGCCCGATCCGCACCACGAGGCGTGGGTTAACCTCGCCTTGAGCCTGGTGGACGCCATCATGAACCGGTGGACAGAGGACCAGTGGGAGGCGGTCAGTGCCTACGACCGGCTGGGCACCTACCCGGCGGCTGCCCGCGAACTGGGGATCGCCTTCCAGAACGTGCAGAAGCGCTGCGCGGCCGCGCGCTGGCGAGTGGTGCGGGAGGCGGAGGAGTTCCTGGGCCGCTCGCTTTCGGCTTCACCCCGTTCGAGGTGAAGTGCGCCCGTTCACCATCGCGAGGGTGAAGCCCCAGAGGTGCTCAAGGGGAAACGGGCATGACCAGCCTGCAGGGTTTCTTCCAGGTGGTGCACTCCGAAACGGTGCGGGCGAGCCTGGCCTGGATCTTCGTCCTGGCCCACGTGCTGGGCGATTTCCTGTTCCAGGGGGACGGCGTCGTGCGCGGCCGGCGGGAGGGGCGCGCGCAGGCTTACGCGACGCACGCCCTGGTGCACCTCGCGCTGCTGGCCGTCTTGAGCTGGCCGGCCCTGTCGGCGGCCCTCGTGGGCGCGTGGCTGGCCGTGGCGGCGGCGCATGTTGCCATCGACGCGTTGAAGGATGCGTGGCGCAGGAGGGCGGCACCGGCTGGCGGGCCGCCGGGCGTGTGGGCGTTCCTGCTCGATCAGGCGGCGCACGTGTGGGTCATCTTCTTCGTGGTGCGTCTGCCATCCGCGCAGGCGCTGCAGCCATGGCGCGGGGGCGAGGCGGTTCTTGGCCTGCTGGCGGGAGTCTCCCCGCCCGAATACCTGGGTCACCCCGCGTGGTGGCGCATGGTGGCCGTCTACGCCGCGGTCATCCTGGGCGGGGCCGTGCTGGTGCGCACGGCGCTCGAGGCATGCCGGGTCGAGCCGGGCGCGGCCGGCTTTGCGGGGTCTGAACGCGAACTGCCCCGCATCGGGGCCTACGTGGGGATGCTGGAGCGCGCCCTCATCCTGACGTTTCTCCTGTCCGAGGCCCCCGCGGCCGTTGGCTTCGTCATCGCCGCCAAGTCCATCGCGCGCTTCAAGGAACTGGAGAACAAAGCCTTCGCCGAGTACTACCTGGTGGGGACGCTCGTGAGCGTGGTGGTAGCTCTGGGCGGGTATTTGATCGTGAGGAGCCCGCTTTGAGAAGGCGAGCGCTCGTGGCGCTGGCCTCCGGGGTGGCCGCTGCGCTGGCGCAGGCCCTCGGCCTGTTTGAGCCCCTGGAACTGCCCCTTTACGACCTGCGGGTCGGCGTGCGCTTCATGCTGGGGCCGGCAAGCCGCGCCGCCGAACAGATCGCCGTCGTGGCCGTTGACGAGCAGTCCCTGGCACAACTGGGCCGGTGGCCCTGGCGTCGTGCCGTTCATGCCCGGCTGCTGGAGCAGCTTTCGGCCGCGTCGCCGCTGGCCGTGGGGTTCGACCTGGTGCTGAGCGAGCCTTCGGGCACCCCAGACGGTCAAGCAGGCGGCCAGGCAGACGACCGGGCGCTGGCGGAGGCCGCCCGCGCCGTACCGGGGCTCGTCCTCCCGGGCGGCGAGGAGGCGCCGTACCCCGCACTGGCGCGCGAGGCCGCCAGGCTTGCTTCGATTGATTTTCCCGTGGATCGGGACGGGCGAATTCGCCGCCTGCCGCTCCCGGGCTCCGGTGACGGGCGGTCCAGCCTGACCGGCGCTCCCCTTGCGGTCGCGCTGGTTGAGGTTGCGGCGCGTTCTGCCGCGGACCCGGCGCATGCTGGCCCAGGCGAGCCGCTGCGGGCGTCTTTGGGCAGCGGGCACCTGGAGGGGCAGCCGGTCTTGTGGCTTGACCTGCGCCGCCCGCCCGTCTCGCGCTGGCCCATCCGGGTGGAGGATCTCTTCCCCACGTTCTCCTACGCGGACGTCCTGAGCGGGAGGGTCAGGCCGGACGCCCTGACCGGCCGGATCGTCCTCGTGGGCGTCACGGCTCCCGGCGTGGTCGGGAGCGACCGGCACCTGACAGCGCTCTCCGCGCTGGGCCCGGTCCCGGGCGTGATCGTGCACGCCAACGCGGTGCGGGCGCTTCTGGATGAGGGAGCCGTGCACCGGCCGGGCGGGCCGGGTCCGGTGCCG
>JBFMCJ010000655.1 GCA_040754675.1 Bacillota bacterium | reverse complement strand
GGCCCTGCGCCTGGTGGTCTGTGCCGTGGGCGGCCCGTGGTTGATGGCGGCTACGGCGTTCCGCATACGGGGGCTGCGGCGGCTTTGCGCGGTCGTGGCGGTGATGTGTGGGGTTGGCTTTGTGGCCGCCGGGGCGGGCATGGCAGCACAGAGCGTCTTGGCGGGGCAGGGACGGGCCGAACTGGGGGCGCTGGTCTCCCTGGCGGTGCTGGTGGGCACCGCTGTGGCGGCCCGCCGGTACCTGTCGAACGCTCTGGTGACCCGGGCGCTCCAGGCCCACGTACGCATGCGTTTCGGCGAACGCTGGATTTACGCGGAGGGGATGCTGGACACCGGCAACCACCTGACCGAACCGGTTGAGAGGCTGGCCGTGGTGCTCGTCGACCCTCGGGTGCTGGCGCCGGTGGTGGAAGCTGCGCTGGGCGAAAGGCTGGAGGAACTGGCCAGGGATCCCTTCGCCCTGGCTTCCCGGCTGACGGCGCTGGCACCTGAATGGGCCAGACGGTTCCGGCTGGTGCCGTTTCAGGCGGTCGGCACCGAACGTGGGGTGATGGCCGCCTTTCGTGCCGATTCGGTGGAAGTCCACCTCAACGGCGTGCCCCCGCCCGCGATGGGCCCCGCCGTCGTGGCGCTGTCTCCGACGCCGCTGCGGGCGGGTGAGCTGCAGGCTCTGGTGCCCGCCGACTACGTGGCCCGGCCGGGCCGGACGTCCCCGGCCGGGCAGTCCCCGTGGGCTGTGGGAGGAGGAGTCGTCGGTGTCAAGGCTGGCTAAGATCCGGCAGCTCGGCTTGCAACTGGCCGCCCTGGCGGCCCGGGTCCGAGAGCGGTGGCTCGTCCGGTGGCAGCTCTTCCAGCTCCGCCGGCTCACGCGGCTCATCGGGTACGTGGGCCCGTCGTCCACCGAGGTGCTGCCGCCGCCGCTCACCAGCGAAGAGGAGGCCGGGCTCATCCAACAGCTCGCCGTCGGCAACCTTGCCGTGCGGACGCCGCTCATCGAGCACAACTTGCGGCTGGTCGTCTACATCGCCCGCAAGTTCGAGAACACCGGGGTGGCCATCGAGGACCTGGTCTCCATCGGGACCATCGGGCTCATCAAGGCAGTGCACACCTTCGACCCGGGGCGGCGCATCAAGCTCGCCACTTACGCCTCGCGCTGCATCGAAAACGAGATTTTGATGTTCCTGCGGCGCCACGCCCGGACCCGGGTCGAGGTCTCCCTGGACGAGCCCCTCAACACCGACTGGGAGGGGGACGAACTGCTCCTCTCCGACGTCCTGGGCACCGAAAGCGATGTGGTGCGGCACCTGGAAGACCGCGTGGAACGGGAGCTGCTCCACACCGCCGTGGGCCGCCTCACCGGGCGGGAGCGGCGCATCATGGAGCTGCGCTTCGGGCTCGTGGACGGGGAGGAGCGCACCCAGAAGCAGGTGGCCGACCTGCTGGGCATCTCCCAGTCCTACATCTCCCGGCTGGAGAAGCGCATCCTCAGGAAGCTGCGCCGGGAGCTCCACCAGATGGCGGCCACATGACAGGCGCCCAGGCTTCAGCGGCGGCGCAGGAAGGGCGGGATCTCCAGGTCGTTCGACACCAGCGGCTTGATCTCCAGCTTGCGGTCACCCTCCGGGGACGGCGGACGAGCCTGCGCCGCCTGCGGCCGGTGATCCTCCTTGGGCTGGCCCGAAAAGCCGGTGGCAATGACGGTCACCCGCACCTCGTCGTTGAGCGAATCGTCGATGACGGCCCCGAAGATGACGTTGGCCTCGGGGTCGGCCGCCTCGATGACGACCTGGGCCGCCTCGTTCACCTCGAACAGGCCGAGGTTGGAACTGCCGGTGATGTTCAGCAGGATACCCCTGGCCCCCTGAATGCTGGCCTCCAACAGCGGGCTCGAGACCGCAGCCCGCGCGGCCTTCACCGCCCGGTCCTCCGACCCGCTGGCGCGGCCGATGCCCATCAGCGCCGAACCCGCGCTGGACATGATGGTGCGCACGTCGGCGAAATCCAAATTGATGAGGCCCGGCACGGTGATGAGGTCCGAGATGCCCTGGACGCCCTGGCGCAGGACGTCGTCGGCCAGCCGGAACGCGTCCAGGATGGACGTGTTCTTGTCCACCACCTGGAGCAGGCG
>JBFMCJ010000654.1 GCA_040754675.1 Bacillota bacterium | reverse complement strand
CATTTGCGATCCCGGGGAAAGGGGGGGCGCCCGCCACCGCTACGGGCGGAGCCGGCCCCCGGAGGAGGCAGACATGGAGGCAGGCGGCAGGCGGGTCCCTCGCCGTGCGGACGTGGTCATCATCGGCGGTGGCGTGATGGGCGTCAGCACCGCCTTTCACCTCGCTGCCCTCGGGTGCCGAGACGTGGTGGTGGTCGAACGGGAAGAGGTTCTGGGAGCGGGTTCGACCGGCCGCTCGGCCGGAGGCGTCCGCGTCCAGTTCTCCACGGAGGTCAACATCCGCCTCTCTGCCTGGAGCATCGAACTCTTGCGCCGGTTCGAAGAGCTCACGGGCGTGGCGTCGGGCCTGCGCCAGTACGGTTACCTCATCGTTACCTCCGACCCGGCGACGATGGCGCGCTTCGAGGCGGACGTGGCGCTCCAGCGCTCGCTGGGCTTCCATGTGCGCCTGCTGGCGCCCCGACAGGCGCGGGAACTCGTCCCGCAGCTCGAGATCGGCGACCTGGTGGGCGCCACCTTCTCGCCGCACGACGGCTACGCCGACCCACACAGCGTGGTGCACGGCTTTGCCCGGCGAGCACGGGAATCGGGCGTGCGGTTTTTCACCGAACTCGAGGCGGTGGGGGTGGCGGTCCGGGCGGGCAGGGTCGAGGGCATCGAGGTGCGGCCTGCCACGAGAGCAGCCCTCACCACCGAATCGGCGGGCGGCGCGCCGGCGATCATCGAGGCTCCCGTGGTGGTCAATGCAGCGGGCCCCTTTGCAGCCGAGATCGGCCGCATGGCCGGTGTGGACGTGCCGGTGCAGCCGTACCGCCGGATGGTCTTCGTCACCGAGCCCATCGGCGTCTTTCGCCCCGACCTCCCCATGGTGATTGATTTCGACTCGGGCTTCTACGTCCGGCGGGAAGGCGAGCGGCTGCTGTTGGGAATGGCCGACCCCGACGAAGGCCCGAGCTTCCGCACCGACGTTGACTGGGGCTTCTTGCCCCGCGTTTTGCAGCGCGGCGTCCACCGGCTCCCTGCCCTCGCCGAGGCCAGCGTCACGAGGGGATGGGCGGGGCTCTACGAGGTGAGCCCCGACCACAACGGCATCGTGGGACCCTCCGCCAGCCCCAAGGGCTTCTACGTCGCCGCGGGGTTCAGCGGGCACGGTTTCCAGCAGGCACCCGCCGTGGGACGCGTGCTCGCCGAGATGATCCTGGGCCAGCGTCCCACCATCGACGTGTCGGAGCTGTCGCCCGACCGGTTTTCCGCCGGCAGGGCGCTCGTGGAGCAGAAGGTGATCTAGATCCTGCCGCGCCACCACGGCGCCGGCGGCAGGTCCTTGACCGAGAGCAGCCCCGGCGGCGCTTCGATGACCCGGGGGATGGCGTTGGTCACGGCGGCCACGGTCGCGGTGTCGCCAAAGATCCCGCCCGGGATGACCAGCTCCAGCGGTGGATCGCCCGTGATCCGGATCAGGTCAAACGAGCCGGCGCCTGCCAGGTGCTCGGCCCTTTCGAGCGCCGGCGGCTTGAGGGCCATGCACAGATCCAGCCGGACACGCTCCCTGCCGTTCTCGAGGCCCACGACGACCTGGTGGAGCCCCTGTACCTGGCCGGGCTTGACCGAGACGTGCTCCGTGGTGATGGCCTCCTCGGCCGGCACCGGCTCGATGCGGTTGTCGATCCGGTCGAGCCTCCATCCCAGCCCGGCCCCCACCAGAGCCGCCGACTCCGGAAGCCCCACGTGCCCGAGACGGCCCTCCTGGGCAAGCCGACGGAACTCCCCGGCCTCCAGCCCCGACCCGATCTTGCGCTGCAGCGGCCCCCGCCGCCTGGATGCGTCCACGACCCGCCGGCCGTAAACGTGGTCAACCCGGGTGCACACGCCGGTCAACACGATCGGCAAAAGGTCCATGACGAAGCCGGGGTTGACGCCGGTGCCCACCACCGTCGTCCCGGCGCGACGCGCCGCCCGATCCAGAATCCGCGCCTGATCGGCGTGGTGAAACCAGGGCCAGGCCAGCTCTTCGCACGTGGAAATCACGTCGAGCCCGGACTCCACCAGCGCCAGGAGCTGGTCAAGCACGGCGACGAGGCGAGACCCGGTGGAGTGAAGCGCAACCGAGGCGCCGGCGAGTTTCTCGGGT
>JBFMCJ010000653.1 GCA_040754675.1 Bacillota bacterium | reverse complement strand
CCGGGTGAGCGCCGGCGGCCGGCGCGTGACGACGGCAGCTCCTTCCATTGCCCAGGCCGCCGCCCGCACGAGCGGCCGGGGAGCGCGGCGGGACGGGGGGCGCACGCCGGCAGCCCGCGCCAGCGCCTCGATCATCTCGCGAAACGTCACATTGTGGCCGCCGAGGATGTAGCGCTGGCCTGTCTTGCCGCGTTCGGCGGCGGCCAGGTGGCCTGCCACCACGTCGTCGATGTCACAGAAGTTGGTGCCGCCCCCCGCCCAGGCGGGCAGAGCCCCCCGGGCCACCAGGTCGACAAGGGAGCCGGGGCGCGGGCTTTCATCGCCCATGATGGTGGCGGGGTTCACGATGACCGCGTCGAGCCCCCGCCGCACCCCTTCCAGCACCCGCTGCTCGGCCTCCCACTTGGAGATCGCGTACTGGATGCCAAGCCGGTAGCCGTTGAACGGGAAGCTCTCGTCCGCCACCTCGCCCCGGTCGGGAAAGCCCACCGCCGCCACCGAACTCGTGTAGACCAGCCGCTTCACGCCGGCCCGGAGCGCCTCGGTGACCACCCGCCGGGTGCCCTCGACGTTGACCGCCCACTGGCGGGCGCGGGCTGCCCGCCACCACGAGAGGTCTGCGGCCACGTGGAAGACCCAGTCCACGCCGTCCATCGTCCCCTTGAGCGATTCGGGTTCCGTTAGGTCGGCGACGACGTGCTGCACCGGGAGGCCCTGCAGGCGCTCCGCCGGCGACGTGGCGCGGCGAACGACGGTCACCTCGTGCCCGGCCTCAAGCAGCGCCCTCACCAGATGGCGGCCCACGAACCCCGTTGCTCCCGTCACCATCGCACGCATGCCACTGGGCCCCCTATCGCCGCCGCGAAGCTGCGCCCCGCGCGGTACCTCCGGCCGTGATAGGCGTCACGTGACAGATCGGCGCGTCCGGGTGATAATCTTGAGCAGAACTCGGGCAAGCTGAGCAAACCTAACTCCCCGGCCTTGCCGGGCAACCTGGAGCGAGTTGCCGTGAAATCCATGCGCCACCCAATCCGCCGCGCCCGCTACGACCTGTCCGAGCGGCCGTTCATCGTCATCTGGGAACTGACGCGGGCCTGCGACCTGGCCTGCCAGCATTGCCGGGCCGAGGCCATACCGGAGCGCCACCCGCAGGAACTCACCACTGCCGAGGCCCGCCGGCTGCTCGACGACATCGCCTCGTTCGGCCCGCCGCCCCCGCTGTTTGTGATGACCGGCGGCGATCCCTTCAAGCGGCCCGACCTGTTCGAACTGGTCGAGTACGGCACCCGCATCGGCCTGCCGGTGTCGGTATCGCCGTCCGGTACGCCGTCCCTAAGCCGCGAAAACCTCAGGCGGCTGCGGGAGGCCGGCGCCGTTGCGCTGTCGTTGAGCCTGGACGGCTCGACGGCGGCCATCCACGACCGTTTCCGGCAGGTGGACGGGGTGTACGACTGGACGATCGCCGGATGGCAGGCGGCTCGGGAACTGGGCTTCAAGGTGCAGATCAACACCACCGTGGGCCCCCACAACCTTTACGACCTGCCCAACATCGTGGCGCTGGTGCGCCGCTTTGGCGCCATGACGTGGAGCGCCTTCTTCCTGGTTCCGACGGGGCGGGGCCGCCAGCTTTCGCCCATCACGCCCGAGCAGTTCGAGGACGTGCTGCACTTCCTGTACGATGCCGACAAGGTGGTGTCGCTGAAGACCACTGAGGGCCACCACTTCCGGCGGGTCGTCATCCAGCGCCAGGTCCTGGAACGCCGCGGCATCCCGCCCGAGTCGGTGCTGCCGCTGGGAGAGACGTACAGGCGCCTGCGGCGGGCGCTTGATGAGGTCGCGCCGGACGTTGACCTGAACAGCCCTGGCCCCATGCGCCGGACGCCCCTGGACGTCAATGCGGGGCGCGGCTTTGTCTTCATCTCCCACCTCGGCGTGGTCTACCCGAGCGGTTTCCTGCCGCTCGCAGCCGGCGATGTGCGGGCCCGGACGTTACCGGAGATCTACCGCCACTCGCCGTTGCTGCGCTCGCTTCGGGACCCCGGCCAGCTTGAGGGCCGCTGCGGCCGGTGCGAATTCAGGGAGGTCTGCGGCGGATCCCGGTCCCGGGCGTTCGGCGTGACGGGCAAGGTGCTGGGCG
>JBFMCJ010000652.1 GCA_040754675.1 Bacillota bacterium | reverse complement strand
TGCAGATCGGGCCGGGGCAGGCCGCCCGGATTCCGACGGGCGGGATGCTGCCCGACGGGGCGGACGCCGTCGTGATGGTGGAACAGACCGAGAGCCTCGGTGAACGGGAGATCGAGGTCAAGAAGCCCGTGGCCCCCGGGGAGAACGTCATCCGCCCCGGGGAGGACGTTGCCGCCGGTGCAGTCGCCCTCGAACGCGGCCGGACCCTGCGCCCCCAGGAGCTGGGACTTCTCGCGGCATTGGGGGTCACCCAGGTCGAGGTGGCCATGCCGCCGGCCGTCGCCATCATCTCCACCGGCGACGAGGTGGTGCCGCCGGAGGCCCTGCCGGGCCCCGGCCAGATACGGGACGTGAACGCAACCACGCTCGCCGCACTGGCGGCTCAAGAGGGCGGGCGCCCCATTGCGTTCGGCGTCGTCCCCGACGCTTACGAGGCGGTGCTGGCCGCCCTGCAGCGTGCGCGGGACGCGGCTGACCTGATCCTCGTCTCGGGAGGCAGTTCCATCGGGCCCCGGGACCTGGTGGCCCGCGCCATCAACGCCCTGGGCCGGCCCGGCGTCTTGGTGCACGGGGTCGCCATGAAGCCCGGCAAGCCCGCCATACTGGCCGCCGTCGATGGGAAGGCGGTCGTCGGCCTCCCCGGCCACCCGGCCACGGTCATGGTCGTCTTCCACGTGTTCGTGCGCGAGATCATGCGCAGGCTGCTGGGCCGGGCGCCGGCCCCTGGCCCCACGGTGCGGGCCCGCATGGCTCGCCGGGTCGCGTCCGCGCCGGGCCGTGAGGACTACCTGCGGGTCGCCCTCGAAGAGCGCGGCGGAGAAGTGTGGGCCGTGCCGCTTCTCGGCAAGTCGGGACTCATCTCCACGATGGTGCGAGCGGACGGGCTGGCTCGCATTCCCCTGGATCGGGAAGGGGCGGACGTGGGCGACGCCGTCGAGGTCCAACCGTGGGCGCGGTAGCCATCGGGCACGGCTAGCGTGCTTCGGTCGGCCTGGGGCAGGCAAGGTCCGCGTTGATGCCGGGCGAAGAGAGGATGGGGCGCCGTGAACCAGGAGGCCGCCGGGAGCCGCCGGATTTACCTCAACGACGTTGCTCTCGAAGAGGCGCTGACCCGCTGGCTCGAGGTGCTACGGGCCCGGAGTGCGCTGCGCCCGCTCGACGGGGAATCCGTCCCGTCCGAGCAGGCCCTGGGCCGGGTCACCGCCGCTCCCGTTTACGCCGCCCGCTCCTCCCCGCACTACCACGCCTGCGGCGTGGACGGCGTCGCCGTGAGGGCGGCCGAGACGTTCGGCGCCTCGGAGACGTCGCCGGTGCGCCTGGGGCCGGGGCAGTTCGTGTTCGTGAACACCGGCGATCCGCTGCCGGCGGGGTTCGACGCGGTCGTCATGGTGGAGGAGATCCACGAGCTCCCGGCGCCCGGCAGGGCCGGGCAGGGTGGCAAGGGCGGCCCCGGCGCCAGCGCGCCCTGCGGCATCGAACTCATCTCCCCGGCGATCCCCTGGCAGAACGTCCGGCCCGTGGGCGAGGACATCGTGGCCGGCGAGCTTCTGCTGCCCGCGAACCACGTCATCCGCCCCGTGGACATCGGGGCGATGCTTGCGGCCGGCGCCGTGGAGGTATCGGTGCGGCGCCGGCCCCGGGTGTTCATCATCCCCACCGGCGATGAGCTGGTCGAGCCCGGCGACCCGGTGAAGCCCGGCGACATCGTGGAGTTCAACAGCCGCATGCTGGCGGCCATGGCCCAGGAGTGGGGCGCCGTCGCCGTCCGGCACCCGCCGGTCGCAGACGACCTGGAGGCCCTCGTCGCCGCCATCCGCCGGGGCTTCGGGCATGATGTGGTGGTGGTCAACGCCGGCTCCTCGGCGGGTTCCAAAGATCTGACCGCCGCGGCCGTCGAACGGCTGGGCGAGGTGGTGGTGCACGGGGTTCGCATCAAACCCGGCAAGCCCACGGTGCTCGGCCTGGCGGAACGAACGCCCGTCGCCGGCATCCCGGGCTACCCCGTGACCGCCGCCCTGACGTTTGAACGCTTCGTGAGGCCCCTGGTGCACGCGCTGCAGGGGCTTGCGGCGCCCGGGCGGGAGGTGGTTCGGGCGCGGCTGACCCGCCGGCTGGCCTCGACGGCGGGGGTGGACGAGTTCATCC
>JBFMCJ010000651.1 GCA_040754675.1 Bacillota bacterium | reverse complement strand
GGGCCAGGGGTCCTTTGGCAGAACCAGCCTGTCCTCCGCCCAGCCCTCGGGCCTCACCTCAGTCCCGTGCACAGATCATCCCTCCCTCTTGGTTTTTGCGGTCTCCGGTTCGCCGTCGGACGAGAGAGCCTCCCTCACGGGGGGCTCCAGCACCTCCGCCGCGTGGCGGAACACCTGAACCCAGCGCGCAAGGTGCGTTGCCGAGGCCGGGTCCAGCGGGCCGCGGGCCAGCAGGGTCTTGATCTCCGGCAGGCACGCCTGCACCCGGCTGCCCAGCGACTCCACCAGCCAAAGCAGCGCGGCCCGCGGCTTCTGGAACCTGTCCACCTGCACGCGCAGGGCCTGCTCGCGGTCCATGATGTCGTAGGTCAGCTCGCGGCGCTTGCGCCGCAGGACCTCCAGTTCCCGTTCCAGGTCCTCGCGGGAACCGTGCGCCTGCCGCAGGGACGAGAGCTCCGCTTCCAGTTCCTCCACCCTGCGCTGGAGCACCCGCAGGACCAGGTAACCACGCTCCTGTTCTTCCTTGAGCTGCTTTAGCTCGTCTGCCTTCAGGTCCGCCACCGCGTCCCCCAGGGCCTCGTACAGGTCGTGCTGCACGCTCGGGGGCAGCCGGGCAAACTGCGCCCCTGTCGTCACCCCCAACTTACCCGCCTCCACCAGCGCCTGCAGTTCGGGCACAAGGTCGTTTAAGGCGTCGTACCGGTGTACCTGACGCGCTGACATGCCCATTTCCATCGCTACCGCCGCTGCTGTATTTCCAGGAGTATCCATGACATTTTGGCACTGTTTTTTCTTTCCAGGCCGGCCTGGGCGCTTGGCCTGGGCCAGGAGCTCCTTCCTCCGCCTTATCGCCCGCGCCAGTTCCATGGGCGAGGGCGGCCGCACCTCCACGTTGGCGTCAATGAGGGCCACCTCCGCCTCAGGAGCGCCTGCGTCCAGGACCAGCACGGGCACTTCTTCCAGCCCCAGCTTCGCGGCGGCTTTGGCCCGGCCGTGGCCGGAGATGATCTCGTACCCGCCGTCGGGAAGGGGCCTGACCACCAAGTTGTGCAGCACCACGCCCCCCAGCCGGCGGATGGAAGCCGCGATGGACTCCACCTCCTCGGCCGAGTGCTCGCGGAAGAGGCGGGAGGCCGCCGGGCGCAGGGCGGACACGGGCACCCACCTGATCTCGGGCTTCTTCACCGCCTCGCCCCCCTTCCCACCGGGCGCAGGCCGTTGTCCTCGACCGGCTCCGGCCCGACCACGCGCAGGCCAGGCCAGATCCGCCGCAGGTGCTCGGCGTGCGCCAGGGCGTCTTCGTACAGCCGGAACTCGTCCTTGCTGCCGATCACTTTCACCGGCCTCAGCTCGCCGTGCACCTCCAGCTCCAGCACCTGGGTCGGGTACGATACCTGCCACACCTTCACCGCGTTCCACCTCCCCCGTCCGGGAAGAAGGACCCGTTGCGCGGCAGCACCACTTCCAGCCCGCGCGGCCGCTCGGGCACCACCACTTCCAGCTCCCCGCGCCGTTCTGCGCGCTCGCCGTCGGGAGCCGGCCCGCGGTCCGGGGGTGCGAGGTCGAACTCCACGCGCACGGGCGGCTGCGGGCGGCCGTTCCGCACCGCCTTCACCACCCCCGTGCCCGGGGCCAGGTTCTGCAGGTCAGTGTAGGAGAAGCGGGGCCGCTCCACCTCGGTGTACTGCTTGGCGTCCGTGTGCCAGCCCCAGAGCCCCGGGAAGCGGCGCACCGTGCGCCTCTCCTCCTCGACCCGCACCTCGCCCATCTCCTCGGCGAACCGCCGGGCGTCCTTGGCGTCGTCCAGGTTCAGCACCACCTTGGTGCGGCAGTTGCCCAGCAGCACGTCGCGGAACGCGGTGGACTCGCCGAAGAGAAGCTGTGAGGTGTTCTGCAGGGCCAGCACCACCCCGCACCGGTACGAGCGCCCGATGGCGAGCAAACGCTCGAAGTCCGGGTTCAGGTAGCGGGGGAACTCGTCCACGTACAGAAAGTGCGGCACCCGCGTCCACTCGTTCCCCGGCCGGCGGAAAACCGCGTTCTGCAGGTGCATCACCACGAACTGCCCGAACACGTCCCCCAGCTTGCCCAGGGCACCCAGGGCGGTGTTGACCACTAGGACCTGGCCGCCCTCCAGGTGCCGGTCCA
>JBFMCJ010000650.1 GCA_040754675.1 Bacillota bacterium | reverse complement strand
TGAACGTTTGGGGGGAGGTGGGCTTCGGTGCCGGAGGCGTTGAACGTGGCCTGGGGTTCTCCGGACTGGCGGGCGCGGCTGCTTTCCAACTTCGCCCCCACGCCGTTCGAGCTGTGGGGGCAGAAGTTCGCGTCCGTGGAAGGGTTCTGGCAGGGGTTGAAGTATCCGGAAGGCTCTGCGGAACAGAGGCGGGTCTTTGGCCTTTCCGGGTACGAGGCGAAGAGAGCCGGTCGGAACGCCCCGGCCGGTCCGGGCGGCGTCTTCACCTGGCGCGGCCGGACTTACCGGGTTGGGTCTTGGGAGCACTGGGACCTGATGCGCCAGGCATTGCAGGCCAAATTCAGGCAGAACGCGGAGGCCCGGCGGGCTCTCCTGGCGACCGCCGGGTTGCGCCTCACGCACGTTCTGCCCCGGGATTCAAAAACGATCCCCGGTGCGGTCTTCGCAGCCATGCTGGAGGAGATCCGAGCCGGGATAGTTGCAGAAGGAGGCGGTGAAGGTGCCTGAGGAAGGGTGGGTGGTTTTCCCCACCCTGGAGGCGGCGCGGGCCGCCTTCTCGCTGGGCCCGGTAAAGTACCGGTGCCTGGCGTGCGGCAAGGTCCACGTCTCCGGCACCAACCGGGGCAGGAAGTGCCTGAGCCGGCTGGCGCAGCTGTGCGGCTGGCAGCCGCCGCCGGTGCCGGTGCCCCCGGCGCCCAAGAACCTGGACCTGCCGTACCGCTTCGCCAGCACTGTTCTCAAAGAGTTCATTGGGGACTGGGAGGCAGCGCGGTTTGCCCGGGACCTGCCGGAGTACCTGCTGGCCCTGGACCCGAGGGCCGACATCAGGGCGGCGCTGGAGCAGTGCCTGGACGAGCTGACAGCTGAGGCACGCGCGGCAGCCGATAGGGCATGGGAAACCTACGACTTCCTGTGGCGCTGGCTCGACGCCCTGGCCGAGTGCCGCCCGCCCTGCGTGGTAGCGGCCGTGCTGCGGAGCAGGAGGCTCGAAGAATACGGGGGCTCGCAGTGGATAGCCCGCAGGTTCTGGCTCCGCCCGTCCGTTCCCTGCCCGGTCGCGGGGAAAGAAGAGCTCCTGGCTGTTCTTCCAGATGACTACTCCCACACCGCCGTGACCAACCCGGTCTGGGTTGGGTACGGCCGGCGGGGCTTCGGCGCCGTGGGCGTGTGGCATGTCTGGGACCCCTCCAGGCGTGCGGCCAAGCCGGACGAATGCGAGATAATGCGGCAATTCTACGGCCACTCGCCGGAGGTAAGGACAGTAAGCCTTTGGAATCGCGATCCCGGCGAACTGCCTCGCGTGTTTGGCCGCATCACAGAGGACCTGGCACGAGCCATAGAAGCCCCGCCCGTCTGGGGGATAGCGAACCCGGTGCAGGGATGGGTGGTGACGGATGGCTGTTGCGGGTACTTGGACGGGGCAGGAGGCAAGCTCCCTGCACCCTTTCCCGGGCGGGTGAAGGTGTATGCGACCAGGGCTGAAGCCCTGGCGGCCGCGGGCGGTCTGGAAGGGCATGTGGAAGAAGTGGTGGTCGCCCAGGCGTGAGCCGCCCGGCCGACCCCGCCGGAGAGGAGGGGCAGGAAGGTGTGGAAGACCACATGTCCCAGGTGTGGCGCTGAAGACGAGTTGTTCATAGTCGCCGGGAACTTCAGCGGGAGGATACCGCTGTGTTCCGACGGGTTCTCCTTCCTGGACGCAAAACACCTGAACACCGAGGACGAAATCGTGCGGTGCGACGCCTGCGGGGCTGAATTCCCGCTGGGCGACCTGGACGACGGGGCGTGACGGGAGGTGCCGGAAGTGACCGTGGGCATTTGGGTTCGCCCCGGGAATCGGGGCTGGGAAGTGTACGTGGAGACTCCCGACGGCCGGGAGTTTTTGCGCGGCACCAGGCGTTCCCGGGTCGAGGCCAGGCGCCTGGCAGAGCGCGAGGCCCGGTGGTGGCAGCGCTTCAATCTGCCCGTCAGGATGCTCGAGGCCGGAGAGCCCTCCCTGGAGGCCGCGGGCCGGAAGAGCAAGGTGTAGGCCGATGTGGCGGAGACTTTTCCCGCCAGGGTGCCGGAGCCTGCTCTTTGGAGCCCACCAGTTCCTCATCCACCCGTTGTTCGTGCTGGCGGCGTGGTGGAGGTTGTACGGGCGGCTCTCATGG
>JBFMCJ010000649.1 GCA_040754675.1 Bacillota bacterium | reverse complement strand
AGCACCGAGCTGGTGTCGTGAATCGCGCTGCCGGCCCAGGCGCCGAACGCGGCCTCTTTCATACTGACGAAGTGCCCGACCAGCGGATAGAGGAGCATTGCGACCAAGTTAAAGAGAAAGACCGTGCTGAGCGCGTACGTGACCTCCTCATCCCTCGCCTGGACGACCGGGCTGACCGTCAGGATGGCCGTCGCCCCACAGATGGCGGTCCCCGCTCCGATGAGCCCTGCCAGCGAGCGCGGCACCCCGCAGGACCGCCCCGCCAGATACGCGGCGGCCAGGGTGATCGCGATCGTGGTGACGATGACGATGAGATACTTCTGACCGAGCAGCGCGGCCTGCTGCAGCGTGAAGGTGGAGCCAAGCAGGACAATTGCGGTCTTCAGTAGTCGCTTGGTACAGAAGCCTGTAATCTGCGTAAACTGCCCCCCGATATGAAAGACGTTGCGAAGCACCAGCCCGAGTACCATGCCGCTCACCGCTGAGCCGAAGAGCGGCAGTCGGGCTCCCACCCACAGAGCGAGTACGGTGAGGGCCCCGACGGTCAAGATACCCGCCCAGGCCGTACCGGACCCAGTCCACGTTGTGTCGACCTCTGCTTGCGCCGATCGCTTGTCGTGCAGCACGCGTAGTTCCCGACCCTTCGTTGTTGCCCTCTGACGGAGCCTACCTACTCCCGACACCCACGGGAAACCAACCGTATCGGTAGCCTTCTATACATACCGCTCTATACAACTGGTAACCTTTCCCCCCTCCATGCGTGAGCTGCGCAATTGGCAGGATAAAGCTGGCAGGGCAATACCCAGCGGACCTGCAGGTCCGGTCTAACGCTCGACCGCGTAGCTGCGAGCTTGCGTACCCTGGGGCTCGTCTTGGGTTCCGCCGAAACGAACCAAGTGGGTAACCTGATCCGCCCGAAACATGGGGTGGTTTGCGGCACCGAAGGTCATCTTCAAGGCCGCGGCGGCGGATCCGTGACGCAGCGCGTCTTCGACGTCCCGGAACGTGAGATAGCGCGACAGGAAACCGGCCACAAACGCGTCACCCGCGCCGAATCGGTTGACGCGTTCCACGACGAAACCCGGAACGCGGTAGACCTCTCCGTTCGCCAGAGCGGCGGCGCCCCTCTCCCCGAGGGTCACGATGGTAATGGGCCGTTGCCAGCGTTCGTAGAGGGCAGCGAGCATCTCGTTCGGGCTCCCACCCACCCCGAAGACCAATCGGGCTTCGTCGGTGTTCACCAGGAGAATATCCACATAAGGACTGAGCAGCTCGTAAAAGGCTCTGGCTTCGTCGGAACTCCACAACTTGGCACGATGGTTGACATCGTATGAAACGGTTGCACCCGCCGCCCTGGCCTCCTGAGCACAGCGAACCACGGTTCGGCGAGCCGATTCGCTGAGTGCGGCCGTGACACCGGTAAGATGCACGTGGCGAACCCGGCGGAGGATGCTCCAATCCACGTCTTCTGGCCGGATGGTGCTTCCCACCGACATCTGGCGGTCGTAGATCACCCGACTGGGCCGAGGGTAGACGCCGATCTCGGTGAACATGATTCCAATTCGACCCGTCTCCGCCCAGACGACTCCCGACGTATCAACTCCTTCTGCCCGGAGTCGCCGAACAAGGCTCCAACCTATCGGATCATTGGGAAGCTTGCCAATCCACAAGGAGGAGAGGCCCATCCTGGCACATCCGATGGTTACGTTGCACTCCGCTCCACCCAACAAGATCTCCAGGTTATTCGCAGACTCCAGTGTGTGACCCTCAGGCGCCCGAAGCACGAGCAGGGCCTCACCAAGCGCGGCTACGGCTACCGGACGTGTGCTGCCCACTACCGCTCTCCACCCCCATCAGCCAGACCTCGTCGTGACGGCGCTCAACGGCGCGAGGTCCGCAACGATGTCGTAGTCTTCCACAATGAACTTGAGCCGATCCCCGCGATACCACCCAAGGGAATAGCGAACCGGCAGGTCTCTGTTGGAAAAGGCCACACTCACCACCTTCAACAGGGGTACCCCAACACTCACCCGCAAAAGGCGGGCCTCGTCCGGTGAAGCCACTGTGGGCTCCATTTCGGCGCTGAAACGACGGATAGGAAGGCCATATCTATCGGCCATTAGGGCCGTCAGCGAGCCAGAAAGATCGTGTTGGGTCA
>JBFMCJ010000648.1 GCA_040754675.1 Bacillota bacterium | reverse complement strand
TACCCTGCAAAAACGGCCAAAAATTACCCCGGTGCATACTAAACCGGTCAAAATTCGCAGCAGCGCGAAGACGATGGGCCAAGGTTATCCCATGCCCCGCCCAAGCTAAGAGCTCTTCGTAATATAGAGACGCGGCAACCGGGTGTTTCGCACGCAGCAGGATGCTGTTCGCCGAGAGGCCGTTAGGGTGATATTCCACCACCGCCCATATCACGTTCACACACCGTATCTGATACTTTCTAGCTATCCGGTTCCATACTAGACCCTCTGTAACAAAACCGCCGAGGTTCTCGGGAAATGGGAACTCCCTCAAGATATCCACACGGTACACCTCGAACTTGTCACCCTTTACTCGGTATCGTGATCGCAACTCCACGTTATTGGTATCCAGATTGTCCCTCGGAAAAGGCGTCCCGACTATCTTTCCGTCCTTGAACGCGCATAACCCGGCAACGCCCGCATACGCCATCCGCACCCCTTCGGGAATGGACAACCACGCTTCCCGGATCGAGTTGAGAGCCCCAGGAGCCAATTGGTCGTCCGAATCAATAATCACAAAAAGGGTACCTCGGGCCGCTGAGACTCCTCGGTTGATAGCCACATGCTTCCCCGAATTCGGCTGACGAATGTACCTGATCGGGAAGTCCGACCTTTGAATCCAAGAGGTTACCAAAGCCTGGGTTGCGTCGGTGGAGCCGTCATCGACAACAACCCATTCGAAGTCGTTAGTCTTCTGAGCCAGCAGGCTACTGTAAACTGAAGGCAAAAGATCAGCTCTGTTAAACGTTGGTGTAAAAACCGTAAAGAAACAATTTCGACCTTCCACACTCTCACCTCAGGGTCGAAACTGAATCATGCCTGCAAAAGTGATCTCCGAACCCATAACCTGCGGCGCCCGAACCAGAGAGAGGTAGTCCCGAAAATCGTGGAATTTGAGGGTGGTGGTCCCTCAAACCCCCGTGGTATAACACGGGGTAGCACAAGAAAAGGAGGTAACCGCCACCAATGGAATCGTACCACGAACAGGGCCCTATGGCAAACACCTTGCTCGAAGCCGTGGCCAGCCGGATTGGCGTAGCCGTTGAGCAACTGATGGGTAGCATCAAAGAGGGTCTCCTGGCGATGTGCGTGGGAGTAGGGCTCCAGTTCATGCACCAGATGATGGAAGAGGAAGTCAACGAGGTGGTAGGCGCTAAGGGCAAGCACAATGCCGGACGCCAGGCTGTACGGCATGGGTTTGAGAAGAGGTCCGTTGTCCTGGGAGGGCGGAAGGCCTCGATTGACCGGCCGCGGGTGCGCACGAGGAATGGCCAGGAGGTGCGTCTGGAAACCTATGAGGCCTTCCGTGATCCCAAACTGCTCACCCAGGCTGCCCTGGAACGGATACTGCACGGGTTGTCCTGCCGGCAGTACAGGCGTGGGCTGGAGCCCGTGGGGGAAGGCGTGGGGCAGCTTGGCACCTCAAAGAGCACCATCAGCCGCCGCTTCGTTCAGGCGACCCGCAAAGCCCTGGAAGAACTGACGGCCAAGCCACTTGATGGCGTGAGGCTCGCCGCCTTGTTCATAGACGGCGTTGTGGTGGCCGGGCACACCGCCGTGGCAGCCATGGGGCTGGATCTGGGTGGGCAGAAGCACATCCTGGGGCTCTGGGAGGGAGCGACGGAGAATTCGGCCGTGTGCAAGTCGCTGCTTTCGGACCTGGTGGGCAGGGGCTTGCGGGTCGATCAGCCCTTCCTGGTGGTGATAGACGGCTCCAAAGCCCTCGCAGCTGTGAGGGACGTCCTGGGCAAGTGTGCGGCGGTGCAGCGCTGCCAGGTCCACAAGGTGCGTAATGTTCTTGAGCACCTGCCCGAGGACGCCCGGTCGTGGGTGAAGCGGAAGCTGGACCGGGCGTACAACGAGGCTGACTACGCGGCCGCCCTCGTCGCCCTCCAGGCGCTTGCCTCGGCCCTGGAGAAGGAGTATCCGGGTGCGGCGGCCAGCCTGCGGGAAGGGCTCGAGGAGACGCTGACGGTGCTCAGGTTGGTGCTGCCAGAGTTGCTTGCGCGCAGCCTCCGCTCCACCAACGCCATGGAGTCGGCTTTCGACGCGGTGCGCACGGTGGCCCGTAATGTGAAGCGTTGGCAGAACGGTGAGCAGGTACTGCGCCGGACGGCGGCGGGTCTC
>JBFMCJ010000647.1 GCA_040754675.1 Bacillota bacterium | reverse complement strand
GTGACCGCCCACCTCTGACCACCCACCGGCCGCCCTAAAGCCGGAGGGCGTCGGGTCAGAGCTCCGTGCAGCACTCGCTTCCCGGTAACGGAGGAACCCGTCCCGAACTCGGGCCCGCCGGTGCCCCGCCGCTTCCGCTCCTGCCTGCGGGCGGGAGCGACCACCGGCACACCTTGAGCGGGGTTCACCCGGGCGGCTCAGGGGCGACCTTCGGACTTCCACACCGGGGGACCTCGCAGCCCTGGGTCCCCCTCTCTGAAGGCGGGGGCAGTCCTACTCCTCCCCTTCATCGCTTTGGCGCCATTATATCCTCCCGCCCCGCCCTGCGCAAGCACACTCAAGCTGTTCGGTACGCTAACGGCGTCATTCTGGGGCAGCACCCGGAACGCCCGTAAGCGGATCGTTGAGGCCGACTCTCACGGCAACAACCGGTCGAGGGTATCCAGGAACCGCCTACAATGCGGAGCCGCCTTTGCAACCTTCGCCGGATCGATACGCTTCAACAACTCGGGGGCGTGCCTGGTCTTATGGTATTCGCCTTTGGATGTGTCCTCCGTCGCGCCCTTCAAACCATTCAGTACCTGCTCCTTGGGAATCTCTTCAACCTGAGGGTTGTGAGGGAGTCGCCCGGGAAGAAAACCGGCACCATAAAACCTCTGCAGAGCTTCCACGTCGGCCAGAAACCACGCCTCCATAACCTGCACCATCAGATGAATTTGCGCATCATCGGGCTTGGTGACACCGTGGTACTCCCAGCCAGGTCTTGAGGCCAACCACTGCCTGGGCGTCACACCCACCGGACCGTCGGAATCAGTCAGCAAGAGGACGTGGTCACCTGGGTGGGTCGCCAGGGCAATGGCAAAGTCGTGGAGGACTCTCCCGCGCCCGGCCACAAGTCGCACTCGTATCCCATTCTCACGCGCCCGTTCTATGAACCGGCACAGAAATTGGTGGAAGCCTTCCCGAAGCGCAGGGTCACCCTCGAAATAGATGCGTATCTCTTTCACCACCGGGTGCCCCCCAACTCACCCTTCCGCCACAACTCCCCCAGCCTGTACTCCTCGAGCCAGCCCTTCAGCCTCTTTTGGTCGAGCCGCAGCATCGTGGTTCCCTCAGGGCTCCACTCGCACACCACTATGGACTCCGGTCGGTCGGACAGTGCATCTACCAGGATATCCGAGTGGGTGGTCACGATGAGTTGCGTCCTGTGTGACGCCTCCACCAGGAGGTCTGCGATCTTGGGCAATACGTCGGGGTGTAAGCCAATCTCCGGCTCCTCGAGGCAAATCAATGGCGGTGGCTTAGGGTGGCACAGCACCGTCAAAAGGAATAGAAACCTCAGCGTCCCATCCGAAAGGCGGGTCGCGGGAAGGGGAGTCCGCAGCCCACGCTCGTAAAAGAACACCTGCAGTTTGCCGCTCTCCACTATGGTATCAATTCCCTCCAACTGCTCGTAGAAGTCCTGGAGGTGCTTAACGATTGATCGGTACACGTCGCCGTGTCGCTTCAACTTGTTCAGCACCAGCGCCAGATTGTGCCCGTCTTCAGCAAGGAAGTCCCCCAGCAGGTCGGTCTTTTGAGGTACGCGTGGGGGAGCCCGACGGCCGAAGCTCCATTCCCTATATAGGCGGAAATTAGAAAAAAGTTGTGCCAGGGTGGTGATCTCCGGATAATGGTCCGGGTCCTTCCGTTGAGACAGGACCGATTGCCCTGGCTCCAGGTCCTCCGGGCGAAGGGATCGCTTCTTCCTCTCCGCCCCCTGGGCACCTTCCTCAGTACGTACATTGAGCACCCCGCGGCCATCTTTCACTTCGAAGAAAATGTACGGGTGCTGCTCATCGGGGCGCGTCGGCCGGGCCGTCTTCAGGCTCTCTTCCACTATTTCGAAACCCTGACCCCTCTCAGCAAACCGCAAGAGATAGCGCAACGGGCTCTTCACCCTATCTATCTCTACCACCACCTCAATGCTGGCCGCCGCAGGCTCAGGCGAACCTTTCCACACCCACTCACTGACGCGATCATCTGGCTGCAGGACGGCAGCGGCAAGATCCCTGGGGGTGGAATGCAGAAGCCAGATGGCCTCAAACACGTTGGACTTACCCGAACCGTTGGGCCCGATCAGGACATTAAGGGGATGGAGTTCAAGAGATGGCGTCCGGGGCCCGAAA
>JBFMCJ010000646.1 GCA_040754675.1 Bacillota bacterium | reverse complement strand
TGGCTCAACCACCGGCTGCCGACCGAGCCCTGAGCCGGCCCGGGCCAGCCTCCGCGGGCCTCTGGGGATCTGAGCCGGTGCCTGCCGATCCGAGCCGGCGGCGGCCAGGTGATCTCAAGCAGGAAATCGGTTCCCCCGCCCGAACCCGTCTACCCATCAGGCAATAACCGTAACTATAAGCGGTCTTGCCTGACGCCGTCTCGGGGGGCTTGCGGCGGTGGAACCCGTTCAACTTGAGGTCGAGCATCTCACCCTTCACTTCGGCGGCCTGGCGGCGCTGTCCGGGGTGAGCCTGCAGGTGAGACGCGGCGAGCGCCTCAGCGTCATCGGGCCCAACGGCGCGGGCAAGACCAGCCTCATCAACTGCATCAACGGGTTTTACCGTCCCCACCGGGGGCGCGTCCGCCTCGAAGGCCGCGACATTACGGGCCTTCCACCCCATCGCGTCGCCGCCCTGGGGATCGGGCGCGCCTTTCAAAACATCGAGCTCTTCCTGGGTATGAGCGTCCTGGACAACCTCATGCTGGCCCAGCACCGCCGGCTGCGCTACACGCTCGTGGACGCCCTCCTCTACTACGGCCGGGCACAGGCCCAGGAGATCGAGGCGCGGCGCCGGGTTGAAGACATCATCGACTTCATGGACCTCGAACCCTACCGCCATCTGCCGGTAGGGGCGCTGCCCTACGGCGTCCAGAAGCGGGTGGAGATGGCTCGGGCGCTTGCGACGGGCCCGCGGCTGTTGCTTCTCGACGAGCCCATGGCCGGCATGACCGTGGAGGAAAAGGAGGATCTGGCGCGCTACATCCTCGACGCCAACGAGGAGATGGGCATCACCATCCTGCTCATCGAGCACGACCTGCGCGCCGTCATGGATCTGAGCCACCGGGTCGTTGTGCTCAACTTCGGGCGAGTCATTGCAGAGGGCGCTCCGGAAGAGGCGGCCCGGCATCCCGACGTGGTGGAAGCCTACCTGGGTGAGGCGGTGCCGGCATGAGGCGAAGCGTTGCGCGCCCTGCCCCCGACTGGGCGGAGATGACCCTGCCCCGGCTCTTGCGCTGGCGCGGTGAAGGCCCGTCCGGCAGCCGCCCGGCTCTGCGCCACAAGGATCGCGGCATCTGGCAAACCGTGTCATGGCGCGAGTACTGGGAGGCAGCCCGACTGGTCGCCGCTGGCCTGATGGCCCTGGGCCTCGAGCCCGGAGAGAAGGTCGGCGTGGTCGCCGACAACATCCCCGAATGGTACTTCACCGAACTCGGGACCCAGGCCGCCCGCGGCGTCTGCGTGGGGGTTTACCAGTCGGGCATGCCCCGGGAGGTCGCCTACGCGCTCTCGGCGACGGACACGGTGTTCGTCTTGGCCGAGGACCAGGAACAGGTCGACAAGCTCCTGGAGGTGCGCTCCCAGCTGCCCCTGGTCCGGCGGGTCATCTATCAGGATCCCCGCGGGATGCGCCGTTACCGCGACGACCCCTGGCTGATGAGCTTCGAGGAACTGCTGGATCTGGGCCGCCGCTCGCTTGGGCGCCTTTCGGCCGACCTCGAACGCCGCCTGGCCGCCGCCCGCCCCGACGAAGTCTGCCTGATGTGCTTCAGCAGCGGCACCACCAGCGACCCCAAGCCGGTCATGCTGACCCACAGCAACCTCATCACCATGGGCCGCAGCTTCCAGGACGTGGAGCACTTCAAGCAGACCGACCAGCACTTCTCGTTCCTGCCCCTGGCCTGGATCGGCGAACAGATGATGGCGGTGGCGGCGGGCCTCGTCGTCGGCTTTGCCGTCAACTGCCCCGAACAGGTGGAGACGGCGCTCACCGAACTGCGGGAGATCGGCCCTCACCTCATGTTCAGCCCGCCGCGCATCTGGGAGGGCTTCACCCGGCAGGTTCGGGTCAAGATCGAGGACAGCACGCCCCTCAAGCGGCTGGCGTTCCGCGCCGGGATGGCCGTCGGCGAGCGCGTGGCCGACCGCAAACTGGCCGGCCGGGCTGTTCCGCTGGGCCTGCGCCTGTTGCACCGGGCGTTGTGGTGGATCCTTTACCGCCCGCTGCTCGACCGCCTGGGGCTCGTGAGGCTTCGCAAGGCGTACACGGCAGGGGCGGCGCTTGGCCCCGATGTCTTTCGCTTCTTCCACGCCCTCGGGATCAACCTCAAGCAGGGGTACGGCCAGACGGAGA
>JBFMCJ010000645.1 GCA_040754675.1 Bacillota bacterium | reverse complement strand
ACTCCTTCCCCTCATCGCCTTGCTTTGAGGTTTGCCCCAAGTATTGCATGCCACGACGTCCAACACAAGAGGCGAAGCGTCCTGCCTGCTGTTTCTGGATACCCGTCACCGGTATGCTATACTCGGTGGCGGAGAGGGCGGACGGGCGAACAGCGATGGCAGATTACGTCGTGGTCATCGATGACGACACCAAGCTCACCGAGATGCTTCGCCGCGCCCTTGCCTACGAGGGGTTCGACGTGGGCACGGCGGCCTCCGGTGCCGAAGGGCTCCGCCTGGCGTTGCAGCGTTCGCCCGACCTCGTCATCCTCGACTGGATGATGCCGGACCTCGACGGCCTTGAGGTCTGCCGCCGCCTGCGAGAGGCCGGGGACGTTCCTATCCTGATGCTCACCGCCCGGGACGCCGTGCAGGACCGGGTGCAGGGTCTAGAGGCCGGCGCCGACGATTACCTCATGAAGCCCTTCGCCCTCGAGGAGCTGCTCGCTCGCATCCGGGCGCTCCTCCGGCGCCGCAGCCGTCAGGTCGCCGCCGTACAGCAGCCTGCCGAAGCGGTGCGCTTTGCCGACCTTGTGCTGGACACCGGCGCCCGGGAGGCGCGCCGGGCCGGCCGCTCCATTCCCCTTTCCACGACCGAGTACGAGCTTCTGGAGCTGTTCATGCGCAACCCCCGCCGGGTGCTGCCCCGGGAACTCATCATGGAACGCATCTGGGGCTACGACTTCCAGGGGGAGTCCAACGTGCTCGAGGTGTACGTCGGATACCTGCGCCGCAAGCTCGAACAGGCCGGCGAGCCCCGCCTCATCCACACGGTGCGCAGCGTCGGGTACGTGCTGCGGGAGGGCCCCGAGGGATAGCCATGTCGATCCGGCTTCGGCTCGCGTTCTGGTACGGGGTGCTCCTGGCCGCGCTGGTGCTCGTCTTCGGCGGGCTCATCTACTCCAGCGTCCAGGCATATCTCCGTGACGACCTGCGAGCCAGCACGCGCCGGCTGGGCGACCACTTCGCCGAATCGCTGCGGACGGCCGCGGATGGCTCCTCGGTCGAGCCGCTGCTGAAGGCGTTCGAGGCCCCCGACACGCTGGTGGCGATTTACGACACCGATGGAACGATCCTGGCGCGCTCTGGGTCGGCGCCCGGCGCTGTGGAGGCGCTTGCCGGCCCTCAGTTCCATGGCTTGCCGGAAGCCGGGCAATCCCCGGCCGGCGCCCTCGCCGCCGAAGGCTTCATCGAGCAGCCCCTGACCGGGTACCGGGTGGTGCGCCGGGTGCCCCCGCCGAACCGGCTGTCCGAGAGCCGGCCGGTGCTGGCGGTGGCCGTCGGGTGGTTTTCAAGCCGCCAGGCGCTTCTCGATCATCTCCTGCGTGTCCTGGCAGGCGGCGCTGTGCTGGCCACCGTGGCCGCGGTGGCACTGGGTTGGGCCATGGCGGGCGGCGCGCTGCGCCCCATCTCAGCCATGATCGACACCGCACGCGCCATTGCCGCTTCCCGGAGCTTCGGCCGCAGGCTCCCCGTCGAGCGCCGCCACGACGAACTCGGCCGTCTGGCTGCCGCCTTCAACGAGATGCTGGCCGCCCTGGAGCAGGCCTTTGAGAACCAGCGCCGCTTCGTCGCCGACGCCTCCCACGAGCTTCGGGCCCCTCTGGCGACCATTCAAGGCAACCTCGAACTCCTCGAGCGTGCCGCCACCCTGCCTGAGCCCGAACGGCAGGCCATCTGGGAGGACATCCGCGACGAGGTGCGCCGCCTGGGCCGGCTGGTCAGTGACCTGCTGTCGCTGGCGCGGGCGGAGTCCGGCCAGCCGCTGCAGTGCCGTCCCGTGGAGCTTGACCGGGTCGTCACCGACGTGCTGCGGAGCATGCGGGTCGAGATGGCGAGGCACCGCCTGACGGTCGAACACCTGGAGCCCGTTCAGGTGCTGGGCGACCCCGACCGCCTGCGGGAGTTGCTGGTCATCCTGCTGGACAACGCCATTCGCTACACACCGGAAGGCGGGCGGATACGGGTGAAGCTCGTGCGGCAGTCTCCCGGCGTTCAGAGCCACGCGCCCCACGGGGCAGACGGCGCGGGCGAGGCCGAACTCGTCGTCGAGGACACGGGGATCGGCATTTCGGCTGAGGACTTGCCGCACATCTTTGAACGCTTCTACCGGGCCGACAAGGCCCGATCCCGGCA
>JBFMCJ010000644.1 GCA_040754675.1 Bacillota bacterium | reverse complement strand
GACCTCTTCAATCCGGCGGGTCAGTTGCCGCTTGGGCGCGCCGGGCTGTTGGATGGCAAGGACAAGGCGCTCTTTTTCGGCGGCCAGGGCGCGCAGCGCCTCGGGCGCGCCGGGCGAAACGAAACGCTGGGGGTTGAAACGCAGATCTCGAAGCTGGCGGCGCAACGAGGCCTCGTCTTGCGCTTCGGCGGGTGTTTTCAGATCCAGCGTGAGGCTTGCCGAGGCGACCGCGTAACACGGCGGCTCGACGCCGAAGAACGACCGGATGAGGGCGTCCGTGACCCGGTCGTAGCGCGCCCCGCCCACCCCGTGAACGAACAGATCCGCCACGAAAAGCCGCAGAAACATGGTCAGGGCCGCCGCCCGCGGCCGCAGGGATAGGCGCTCTCGCCCGAGCGCTTCGACAAGCGCCCTCACCGACTCCGGGTCTGCCGGGGTGCCGGGTGGGGGAAGCCGCAGGCCCACATGGGTCACGGGGCCGTCGGCCGTGGACAGCAGCAGACCCGAGCCGGTGCGTTCCACGTGAAGAGCCCGCCGGCGCACGCCCTGGGTGAGCAGCCAGAACGGCAGTTCAACCCGAGCCCCCTCCACCGCCAGGTCCGGGAAGGGGTTGGCCCGGGAACGGATGCCCCGCGCTTTTCGGTAGCGGGCAAGGGTGTCGTTGTGAAGCGTGGCGAAGCGGCCGGCCTGAAGCGCGATGTGGGCAAAGAACAGGCGGAAAGGGCGGGTCTCGGCCAGTTCGCCCATCGGCACCTCGAGATAACACGCCCGCGTGCCGGAAGCGTCTTGTTCCCACCGGTGGCGCAGGGCGGTCACCCATTCGGCCAGATGGCGAGCCGCCGCAAGGCTGCCGCCCCGCGCGCAGGCGGCAAAGGCGCCGAAGCGCCGCAGCAGCACGTCACCTTCCTGCCCCAGGCTGGCCAGCGCCCCTTGGAAGTCGCGCCGGAAAACCTCCCACTGAGCCGCGGATGGCGGCGGGACATGGCAGAAGGGCCGCCCATAACCCACCGGCATGAGCCGCACGGGCCCTGCCTCAAGCCGCCCGCCCTCCCGCCGGGGGGCCGGCGCCGAGAGATCGGGGGCGGTGTCGTAGTCCACGACGACGTTGATGGCAACGGCTCCGGGCAGGCGGCGCGCCACAGCTTCGACCAGGGCGTTTTTGATCAGGATCCCGGGGTGGGCGAAAACGGGCTGGTGCCCGGTCACCACGAAGTAACGGGGAGCCGCCGCGTCGGGCTCCTGTCCGCCAGGGCCCCGCCACAGCCCGAACCGCTCCGCGAAGGACCGCCCGATGGCCAGGGCGGCCTCCCTGGCCGCTCGACGCAGGCTGCCGGCGCTCAACCCGCCCACCTGAAACCTCTGGCTTTCGAGCGCCTGCGCGCCGGCCCGGACGACTTCAATCAGCTCCGGCCCCGAGGGTTCGATGAGGGTCTCACCGGCGGGGGGGATCTCCCAGTCCGACCGCCCCACGGCCTCGGGTTGCTGGCGCACCTGCTCGGCACACGGCGCTGCGGGACGCGTTGAACCCAACGAAACCCCACCTTACACGCCCGGCCATTCGGACCAAGCTGCTACCGGGCTGCTACCAGAGGAGCCGGGCCAGATCCTCCACCCCGACAGGCTCCCGGGACAAAAACGGCTCCCCAAACTCTCTGCCTATCAGCCCGCCGTAGTAGCGATCCCTGACCTCCACGCGGCCGGGAACGGTCCGGCCCGCGTCGTTGGCCTCGAACTGCGAGCGGTAAGCAAGGATGGCCGCCCGCTTCTGCTCGTACACGTCCGACACGTCCACCACGAACGCCACCGGCGGGTGCAGCCTGAGGTGCGTGGCCAGGAAGTAGAAGGTTCGGGGCACCCAGTACGGTGCCCCGGGCAGATCCGTCCGGGTGAGCTTGCCGTAGAAGCGCGCGGCGTCAGTCAGCGCCACGGCCGCAAGATGGTCGGGGTGGGCGTCTTCCCAGTAGTGCGCCAGGAGCAGCCGGGGGCGCAGCAACCGGATGGCCGAGGCCACCAGGCGCCGGTTGTCCACCGAGTCGGACAGGTACCGGTTGGGGAGCGCGAGGGTGACCCGTGCGGCCACGCCCAGGGTGCGCGCCGCCGCGTGGCTTTCCTGGTGGCGCTTTTCCGGGGAGCCGTGCGGGGTCGGCTCGCCGTTGGTAAGGTCGAGGATGGCCACGCCCAGCCCGCG
>JBFMCJ010000643.1 GCA_040754675.1 Bacillota bacterium | reverse complement strand
TACTTCTTGCCCTCGAGATAGATGTCGTACGCGTTCAGCGTCTCGTGGTGGGCCGGGGTGTACTTGTACCCCTTAACATAGCTGCGGGCAGCCAACCAGTGGTTCGGGCAAGACACGTAAATGGCCGGGGCATCCTCGACCAGCACGCGTTGCAGCTCCTTATAGGCCTGCTCTCGAGCGGCCGGGTCAACGGAAGTCTGCCCCTTCTCCATCAGTTGGTCGGCCACGGGGTTCTTGTAGTATGCGAAGTTCAGCCCGTTGCCGATGAACGACGAGTGGAAGAAGGAGAAGACCGCCGCATCCGGATCGGCATAGGAGGGGAAGTTATACACGGTCGAGAGATCAGGCACGGTCTCCGGCTTGGACAGCCGATCGACGAGCACCGGCCAGGTCATGCCCTCCGGCTTGATCTCGATGCCCAGCTCCCGGCAAGCAGACTGGAGGATCTCCACGGTGCGCACTTCCTCCTCAAGCACCGGGAGGTAGGCCATGGTCAGGGTGAACCCACCGTTGTGATAACCGGCTTCTTTCAGGAGCTGCCGGGCCTTGTCCAGATCCTTCGTGTACTGGAACACAGAAGAATCGTGGTACGGCATGCCAGCTGGAATGGGACCCCGGGATTGGGTACCGTGACCGCGCAGCACCGAGTTCACGTGCGCGGCGTAGTCGTACGCGTAGGACAGCGCCTGACGCACTCGCTTGTCCTTCAGCGGCCCACGGTGTGTTGCCATAAACACGAAATATTCCACCAGAGTGGGCGACTCGTGGATGCTAATGTCCGGGTTGGACTTGAGCGCTTCAAGGTCCTCCGCGGAGACATCCATGGCAATATCCACGTCGCCTTTCTCCAGCAACATCTTCTGGGTGGCACTCTCTTTGACGAAGCGCCACACCACCTTGTCTACGTGCTCCCCGTCCCACCCACGCCAGTAACCGTCGAACCTGCTGAAGACGGCCTCCTGTTCGGGCGCGAAGGAATCCAGCTTGTAGGGACCCGACCCCGCCTCGTGGTCACGCAACCAAGCCTGCCCGTCGTCGCCCTTGTCATTGGCCGTGACGAGCTTCTTGTTCAGGATATACAGCTTGGGAAGTGCAGCCATGAACGGTGCGTACGGCCTAGACAATTTGATCCGCAAGGTGTACGGGTCGACAACCTCGGTCTCCTCGTAGTACTGAAGCACGAAGGCAATGCCCCTGCCCAACTTCTTCGCACGGTCGAGCGAGAACTTCACGTCCTCGGCCGTTAGCTCGCTACCGTCGTGGAACTTGACCCCCTTGCGGAGCTTAGCCGTGTATACGAGCCCATCTGGCGAGACCTCCACGCTCTCGGCCAGTGCGGGCTCAGGCTCAGGGGTCCCCACCTTGTACTGGAGGAGCGCCTCGTACGCCAACCGGCACATGCGATCTACGGTTGAGTCGTCTGCCTGCACGGGATCGAAACTGGCGGGATGCTCGTTCTCGGCCACCACCAGTGTGCCGCCTGCACTGGAGCTGGGCGTGGGAGCGTGCTGCTTTCCGCCGCAGCCAGCCAGGGATCCTGTCAGGAGCCCGACGACCACAATAGCGGCGAGCAACCGTTTCTGCATAGTGACCCTCCCTTGCCAAATCACCTTAGTTACCGCCTAGACATGCACTGTTTGCTTGGTTGCCCTAGGCCACACTGAGCATCTCACCCCCATTTCTTTCTGCCCCGAAGCAAACCACCTTACCCACCTACAGGGAAGCACGCAACCGCTCCCGGAAGTCGTCCAGGTGGGCGTGCACAGCCCTCTCGGTGGCCTCGGGGTCGCGGCGCCGAAGCGCTTCCACCACAGCAAGGTACTGCCCGAGGGCATCCGGCAGTTCGGCCGCCTTCGCCCTCGTCACGAACATCAGGCGCAATGAAAGGGTGTGAAGTCGGGCAAGTGTATCCGCCAGGTAACGATTGCGAGTGGCTTGCTGTAGGATCCTGTGAAACTCGGTGTCTATGCGCACATGGTCCGGCGAACCCGGGGGCAGGCGATTAACTCCTTCAAAGAGTCGTTCTATCGCCTTCAACTCCTCCTCGGTGATGCGGGACGCAGCCAATCGTGCAGCCACCGCCTCAAGGTGCCAGCGCAACTCCAGCAGGTCCTGCACATCGGAGAATATGAGCTCACTGGCAAAGGTGCCGCGCCGCGGCAGAATGGATACCAGCCCCTCCGTAGCCA
>JBFMCJ010000642.1 GCA_040754675.1 Bacillota bacterium | reverse complement strand
GCGCCATGGAACCGGACAACCGAAACGTCCTCTTTGCCATCGAAGCCAACCACGGCCCCTTCATCGACGCCATCTTCGACCCCCGCTACACCATCTACCCCCTCAACCCCAAGCCCGTGGAACGCCATCGCGATAGGTTCCGCCTGGCCCGCACCAAGACCGACTGGATCGACGCCCGCGTCCTCGCCGACATCCTCCGCACCGACCGCCAGGCCTACCAGCCCCTCAAGCCCGACAGCGAGAAAACAACCATGCTCCGCCTGCTGGGCCGGGATTGCGCCGAGCTCGAGAAGACCCAAACCATGCTCAGGAACCAGCTCCGCTCCGCCCTGCTCTGCTACTTCCCTTTGGCTACCGAACTGTTCTCCGACTTGGCCAGCCCCACGGCCTTGGCATTCCTCAAAGCCTACCCCACCCACCAGGAGGCCCGCAGAGCCACACCAGAGGCCCTGGAAGCCCTCCTCCGCGCGCACCGGTACCCGAAAGCCGCAAAGAAGACAAGGGAACTCTACCAGGCCCTGCAACGAGCTCCGTTCGCCGCCCGGCCCGCTATGTCTGCGGCCAAGCAAATGCTGGTCGCCACCCTGGTGGTCCAGCTGGAGGTCCTCAACGCCCGCATCTCCGAGTACGGGAAGGAGATCGACGCCCTGATGCAAGAGCATCCTGACAGCGTCATCTTCACCAGCCTCCGCGGAGATGGTACATGCCTCGCTGCCAGGATGCTCGGGGACCTGGGCGACGACCGGGACCGCTACCCCGACGTCCGGGTCGTCCAGGCCCGCGCCGGAACGGCGCCCGCCACGCGCCAGTCCGGCAAATCCCGGGTGGTAGTGTTCCGCAACGCCTGCGTCAAACCCTTCCGGGAAACCATGTACCTCTTCGCTTTCTCCAGCACCAGGTGGTGTTCCTGGGCCAGGGACTACTACCGCGAGAAGCGGGCGGCCGGCAAGACGCACAGTCAAGCCCTGCGTGCACTCGGCAACATCTGGCTCAAGATAATCTTCGCCATATGGAAGAAACGTACGCCCTACGACGAGGCTCGCCTCATGGCTGCCAGGCTCACCGCTGCTCAACACCGCACCCCCGCCCAGCAACTTGCTTAACATGACCCACCCGCCCCACCTGACATAGGGTGTCCTTCTTCTTCATCAATCGGGGAAACCGAACCGCTACGCTTCAACCCGGGCCTTAGCCTCCCACGTTGTCAAGGGTCTTGTGCCGTGGGTTTCCGCGGCCGACCCCCACTCGTTCTCTAGGCTGCTTTCGCTACCCTGAGGGCTCTCAGCCACGCCGCCGGGGCATTGTTCCCATTATTCGCCAAAGCAGTTAAGATTCCTTCCGTACGTCTGTTTCAGATAGCTTGCACCCCACCGAGCAAGTCAGGGTTCATATTTCGTCATTTTTCGCGTGCCTGGGATCCTATGGTTGGGCAAGAGCATCAGCCACGGGGGCCACACCCAATCCGCTGCCAATAAGCCTGCGCGAGACAAGCAGTGAGCAGCCGGGTGCCTACAGCCCTTGAGCAAGCCGGGTGGCGGTGTGGCTCCGGGCACGTACCGTGGGCACCGCATGAACCCCGGAGCGCAGCTCAGCTTTAGAGCCCACCAACTGGGGAGGTCAGAAGTAACGATGCCCTCGCCAAACTCGGCGTCGCGCTTCCCGCGCCTGATTCCTGTCCGTCAATACTTCGTTTCCCGGCCGCTCGGAGGCGGCCCGGGAGGCCGCCGGATCGGGCTTTAGCAAGACACCCTGTGTCAAGTAGGGCGGGTGGGTAGGCGGGTAGGCCATGTTAAGCAACCTGCTGAGCGGGCGTGCGCTGTTGGCCAGCAGTCAGTCAGGCAGCCATGAGGCGGGCCTCGTCGTAGGGTGCGCGGTTCTTCCACATGGCGAAGATTATCTTGAGCCAGATGTTGGCGAGGGCTCGGATGGCTTCGCTGTGCTTCTTGTCGGCCGCCCGAGGCCTCGTCAGAGGCAGAAAGCACGTTTCGTTTATCCGTTTCGGTGGCGGCCGGCGATCTCTGCGAGCAAGTCCGCGCCGCGTCGCCGGACTTGGGACCTCGATCTCGGTGTAGGTTTTCTTGTTGTCCCTGATGCAGACGCGGTGGGCCTTTTCCTTCCTCCGACTGCCTCCTAAAGTTGCGGTGCTTCCTCGCGAGGCACGCCACCCATCGATGGTAGCCCGCGGCGAAGG
>JBFMCJ010000641.1 GCA_040754675.1 Bacillota bacterium | reverse complement strand
CAGCGGTCGTCAGGCCCTCGCGCTCGCCGGCGTCGATCTGGGCCTGGCGCACCCAGTGGCGCAGGGACTCCGTGGAGACCCCGAGGTCGGCGGCGATCGCCTTCTGCGTCTTGCCGGAGGTCCGCACGAGCCGAACGGCCTCGGCGCGAAACTCCGGCGGGTAGGGCGGTCGGGTTGGTGGCACGGGACACCCTCCTTGTTGGGGCTCCGCCCCAGGTGTGCAGGTGTCCACGGAATCGGGTCAACCCCAGGTCTACCGGGGAACACGGCCGACCCCAAGACCGTAGGCGACCCGGTCCGCAAGCTGCGGGAGCGCTTTGGGTTACGCTACGTGGTCCTGGTGGGCGACCGAGGGATGCTGACCCAGGCCCGCATCGAGGCGTTGAAGGGGATCGAGGGGATGGCCTGGATCAGCGCGTTGCGAGCGCCTGCGCTTCGGCAGCTCATGGACCAGGGGCTCATTCAGCCCTCGCTGTTCGACCAGCAGGACCTGGCCGAGATCACCTCCCCGGACTACCCCGGCGAGCGGCTGGTGGTCTGCCGCAACCCTATTTGCCTGAGGAGCGGCGTCGCAAGCGGGAGGAGCTGCTTTCGGCCATGGAGGCGGATCTCGCCCGGTTGGCCCGGCGGGTGGCCGCCGGCCGGCTGAAGCGCCGGGAGAAGATCGGGGGGGCGCTGGGCCGGATCCTGGAAAAGCACAAGATGGCCAAGCACTTCCGCTGGGAGGTCGGGGAGGGGCGCCTCACCTACCGGCGGGATCGGACGTGTCCATCGAGAAGGAGGCGGCCCTGGACGGCTTTTACGTCATCCGCACCTCCGTGCCCGCCGAGGCGCTCTCGGCGCAAGACGTGGTGCTCGGCTACAAGAGCCTCAGCCACGTGGAGCGCCTGATCCGCACCATCAAGACCGTCATGGCCCGGGTGCGGCCCATTCATCACTGCACCGAAGAGCGGGTCCGCGCCCACATCTTCCTGTGCGTGCTGGCCAGCTACGTGGAGTGGCGCCTGCGGGAGGCATGGATACCGTTTTTGTTCGACGACGAGCAGCCGGGCGCCCACGAGAACGGCTCCCCCGTCCGGCCCGCCCTGCGCTCCGAAGGCGCGCTGGCCAAGGCCCAGACCCGTCGCACGCAGGAGGGATGGGAGGTGCACAGTTTCCCCACGCTCCTCGACAACCTGGCCACGGTGGCCCGGAACCCGGTCCGCACCCCTGCCCTCCCCGAGGTCGAGCCTTTCGAGAAAGTAACCACCCCGAACCCCTTCCAACGGGAGGTCTTCGCCCGAGTGGGTCTCCACTCGCTAGTTCCGGCAGGTAGACAGAAAGTCTCGGCCTGAAATGGCCACGATCGGTTGCCCAGCTCGGCCAGGACGGGCGCCCGCTTCTTTTGGTCCCGCTCGGGCTCCTCAGGGTTGCGGACGATGACGAAGCGCCGGCGGGCCGTACTGTTGCCCCCTACCCCGACCGCCTTGATCTACAGCCTGTCGGGGAGCTTGCAGTACTTGCCGCCCCGCCGCAGCGCCTCGGCCGGCACCCCCTGAGCGCCGAGCCGGAGCTTCTCCCCGATGATGGTGTGGTCGCCGGCTCCCTGCAGAACGCGGCGGTTCTCCGGCGAGTGGAAGCCGGCGTCGAGCACGATCACCATCCGGTTGAGCTTCCAGCCGTTGAGGTCCCGCTTCACCTCGGCCACGACGTTGGAGTCGGCGCTGTTGCCGGGCCAGACCCAACCGCACACTGGGACGCCGTCCCGGGTGGCTGCAAGCCCGATGACCACCTGAGCGAGATCGGGCCGCTCGTCCGAGCTTGGACCCCATCGGCGCAGGCCCTCCGTATCCTCGCTTTCGATCTCAAAGGAGGCGGTGGTCGTGTCGAAGGAAATTACGTCCACGTCCAGGTTGAAAAGGTGGGCGATGGTCCAAAATCCTGCGCGGCCTCCAAGAGGAAGTCCATGGCCGGGTAGAGCTGGTGCACTTCGACCTCGGCAAGCTGGTCGACATAGACCTCGTCGGCGACCCACTTCTCGATGGCCAGCTTGCTGGACGGCGAAAGCACGCACTTCGCCACCATCGCGAAGGTCAGCCGGTCGACCGGCGTCGGGTAGTGCCGCCGCTTGAGCAACCGCTCCAGCGTCTTCTGGCTGCCGAGCTGCCTCCACAGGCCATCGAGCAGCCACGCCCCTCCCAGCTTCCGCGAGC
>JBFMCJ010000640.1 GCA_040754675.1 Bacillota bacterium | reverse complement strand
CGGAACGGGCCTGCCCGGTGGCGATACTGCCCCTGCCGTCGGCACCTGAACCTGTGTCCGTCGCAACGCCAGCACCACTGCCGGCCAGCACGGGGGGAGGAAGGGCAAAAAGCCAAAGCAGGCTTACCACCAGAACGCAGGAGGTGATCTTCGCCAGGCGGCGCGAAAACATCTCCATGCACCCCTTTCCGGGTGTGGCAAAAACAACACGCACGCCATCAGCACATCCGCAACGAGATTTAGGGGGAGTCGCGAGCGGCAGAGCAACCCCCCTTCCATATCTTGAGTATGTAGGCAACATAAGGATATCAGAGGCCCCCTTCGCTGTCAATACGAAAACTTATGGATAGAGCAAGCAGGTTCATAAGAGCTGTATGGTGGCAGGCGCAAGGTCCCTGCTAATGGCGAATTGACTTCCCGCCCCAAGCCCAGACGAAACGTTATGCGACGCTGGCCACCCGCCTCAGCGGGAACCGGGCAGGCGCGCAGTTGGCCACTCGGGGCCTCACTGCGTCGGATAAGGTGCCCTAACACTACCGCCCAAAACTAACACCCCGGGAACTTGCGCTTGAGAAGATCCCGCGAATGCCGGCCACGCTAAGAACGGGCAACCAGATGGCGCAGGCTTTCCGCCGCGTAGTCCACGTGCTCCTCTTCCGTAAAACAGCTCACGCTGAAGGGGACGGTCCCGGCCGGGAAAGTGCCCAACGTCCGGTGGGCGTAGGGAGCACAGTGCAGGCCGGGTCGGCACAGCACCCGGTAATTCCTTTCCAGTTCGTAGGCGAGGTCTCCGTTGTCCCAGCCTTCCACCGTAAAGGAAAGGATACCTACACTCTGCCGAGCATCGGCGGGACCATACAGCCGCACTCCCGGCAAACCAGCCAGCTGTTCGCGGAGTCGCTGCATCAAGGCCACCTCCCGGGACCTTATCTCAGCAACCCCCCTCGTCAGCACGTACTCCACGCCAGCAGCAAGGCCAGCCAGGCCTGGGGTGTTGGGAGTCCCCGCTTCCAGCCAATCAGGGAGGAAGTCCGGCTGCACGTCCTCTTCCGATCGGCTTCCGGTACCCCCCTCCCGCCAGGGCCTCAGCTTCACGCGGCGAGAATTGACGTACAGGCCTCCTATCCCCTGTGGACCAAGTAGCGCTTTGTGCCCGCTGAAGGCCAGCAAATCAACGCCCATCGACTGCACGTCGATAGGAAGACAACCAGCTGTCTGGGCGGCGTCAACAAGCATCAGGATGTCTCGTTCCCGGACCACCGCAGCGATTTCTTCGATGGGGTTGATCGTGCCCGCGACGTTGGAGGCGTGGGTCACCATCACCATGGCCGTGTTGCGGCGTAGGGCTTCCTTTATCTTGTCCACGGGAACCAAACCGGTCCGGTCCCCCTGAACCACGGTCAGCTCGATCTCCCCCCTTCGAACCATACCCACCAGCGGCCGCACCACCGAGTTGTGCTCCATGCTGGTGGTGACCACGTGGTCTCCCGGCCGCAAGCTCCCCTTGAGGGCCAGGTTGAGTGCGTCGGTGGCATTGAGGGTCAGGACGATCTCCGCAGGGTCGCGCGCACCCAAGAGACGCGCCAGGAGCTCCCGCACCCTCAACACTATCCGGCCCGCCTCCAGCGACCGCCGGTGTCCGGACCGGCCCGGATTCCCACCTACCTTACGGAGGCACGGGTCGACTGCTAAATAAACGGCCTCCGGCTTGGGATAGCTCGTGGCAGCCTGGTCCAGGTACACCTCGTACCTGCCGTCCCACACGGGTGCGGGGGAGGCGAACGAAAGCTCACCGCACGTCCCATCTTTGCGCTTCAACCCGCAATGCCGGGATCCTTGACCAGCGTGATCAACCCCCATTCGACGGCTCAGTCCGGCTCCTCCGGCCAGCCAAACCCGGCGAAGTTCCGCCGGTACGACTCGGCAAGATCCCGCGCCACCTGCTCCCGGAAACGGCGGTAGCGTACCATGAGTTCCCGCGCGCGGGGCGTCACCACGGAGCCGCCGCCATGCCGGCCTCCCGAACGACGCTCCAGCAGCGGGAACCCGAGCGCCTTCTCCAGCCTCCTCACAAGGCACCAGGCCTTGTTGTAGGACATCCCCATCTCTGCCGCAGCCTGACGCAGGGAGCCCGACCGCTCGACCCGCTCCAGCACCTCGAGCGGGCCGTCGCCGAACGCTTTGCCCAGCTCCTCGTGTTCCAG
>JBFMCJ010000639.1 GCA_040754675.1 Bacillota bacterium | reverse complement strand
ATCTCGAGGGCAAGAAGTAAGGTGGTTCAGCCCGGGCTCCGGCCCCAACCGGGGCCCGGGCCGCCTCTGTGAAGGGGTGTCATCGTGAGCCGATACTGGACGCGGCGGCTACTGTACCTAGTGCTGGTTGTCCTGGGCGTCATCACCCTGACCTTCGTGGTATCCCACCTCATTCCCGCTGATCCGGCCAGGTACGCCGCCGGCTTGCATGCGCGACCGGAACAGGTGGAGCTCGTACGCAAGCAGCTCGGGCTTGATCGCCCGGTCTGGGAGCAATACGTCCGCTACATCGCCCGGCTGTGCAGGGGAGATCTGGGAACGTCAATTCTTACCCGCAAGCCGGTTGCGGAGGAGTTGAAGCTTTTCTTCCCTGCGACTGCGGAGCTGGTGCTGGTTGCCCTGTTGCTAAACGTCCTGATCGCTGTACCCCTGGGCGTCGCCGCGGCAGTAGGTAGGGGGCGGCCCACGGACGGGTTTGCCCGCCTACTGGCCGTGATTGGGGCGGGAATGCCGGTATTCTGGCTGGGCCTGATACTGCAACTGCTGCTGTACGCCCGGTGGAACGTCCTCCCCATGGGGGGCAGGCTTAGTGTGGGAGTGTTACCTCCGCCGCAGGTTACTGGGTTGTACGTGGTGGATGCCATCCTGGCGGGGCAGCCGGAGGTGGCGGTAGACGCGCTGCGGCATCTTATCATGCCTTCCTTCGTGCTTGCTATCGGGGAAATAGCGGTTGTCACGCGCATGACCCGATCGAGCATGCTGGAAGTGCTCGGCCAGGACTACATTCGCACTGCCCGCGCCAAGGGTTTGGCGGAACGGGTGGTGATATACCGCCATGCGCTGAAAAACGCCATCCTGCCGGTGGTCACCGTGCTTGGGATGCAGCTGGGCTGGATGATGGGCGGCACGCTGCTAGTTGAGAGCATTTTCTCATGGGGGGGGCTGGGATACTACGCCGTTACCGGCATCAGGCACCACGATTTCCCCGTCATCATGGGAGTGACCTTGCTTATATCGGTCACGTTCGTAGTAGCCAATCTGATCGTCGACTTCCTGTACACAGTTCTCGATCCCAGGATCAGGTATTGAGGGTGTCCAGATGGCTGCCAGCACGCGCAGAAATGTGATCAGGATCTTTCTGAAGAACCCGCTCGGTCTGGTGGGGGCGCTTGTGGCGCTGGCGGTGGTGGTTGTCGGGGTGTGTGGTCCCTGGCTGGCCCCGCACGATCCTTACCGAGTCGACATGTCGGATCGTTTTCTACCCCCTGGCCCCGGTCACCCGTTCGGGACCGACGCCTCGGGGCGGGACGTGCTTAGCAGGGTGATCGTGGGGACCAGGTTCACCCTGGAGGTGGCGGTTGTCGTCGTGAGCATTGCCCTTATGCTGGGTATGGTGGTTGGCGGGGTTGCCGGCTACTACGGCGGGGCGATCGGGGAGTTGCTCATGAGGCTCACCGACATTTTCCTCTCGTTTCCACCCCTGGTGCTGGCACTCGCGGTGAACGCTGCCCTGGGGCCCGGGCTGTTCTCGGCCATGCTGGCCGTCGGGTTCACCTGGTGGCCTGGCTACGCGCGTGTGGTGCGGGCGGTGGTCCTGCAGGCTAGGGACAACCTGTACGTGGAGGCAGCTAGGGCCTGTGGTTGCAGCAACGCGGTGGTACTGCTGCGTCACGTGCTGCCCAACTGCTGGGCGCCGGTCATCGTCCAGGTCACGCTGGACGTGGGCTATGCGGTGCTGACTACCGCCGGTCTGAGTTTCGTAGGACTGGGCGCACAGCCACCGATGGCGGAGTGGGGGGCGATGGTGGCGGAAGGCCGGAACTACATTCTCTCCCACTGGTGGTGGTCTACCTTTCCGGGCCTCGCGCTTTTTGTGACAGTGGTGGGGTTCAACCTTCTCGGTGACTTTCTCCGAGACGTGCTGGATCCCCGTCTGAGAAAGCAATGAAGCATACCCGTGAGCAGGAGGCGGTGGTAATGGACAAGCAGGAACTGGCACAGCTGTGCGTGCGCCGGGTCGACCGCATGGCGGAGGCCGCAAGAAAGGGGGAAGTCGAGGAGGCGCTGCGCTGGGCCAGAGAGGTCCTCGAGGGTAAGAAGACGTTTCACGACTTCGCGGTCCGGTGGGTGAACCTTCTCCTGGGCCGGTTGCGGGACGCTTTGGGCGACGGGGGAGTGAGGGAAGCGCACGAGGAGTTTGCGGTGACG
>JBFMCJ010000638.1 GCA_040754675.1 Bacillota bacterium | reverse complement strand
CCTGGATCGTGACCGCCCGGTTGCCCCTGTAGTGGGCCCGCGACAGCGAGCGGTTGTTCTTGAGATCCGCATTCACGGTCTCCACCCAGCACTTCCTCAGTGCCATCGCCCGCCTGCCCCTCGGGGTCCCCAGCACCGCCAGCGCAGACGCAATGGTGTCCGATATCCTGCTGATCCCGGCTCTCTGCGCACCACACTGCGGCTGCAGCTCGCAGCCCCGGCAAGCATACCGGTGGGTTCTGTAACGCACCGTTTCCCCCAGCCGCTGAACTTTGTACAGCTTCTTGCCCCGCGGGCATATGTACACGTCTCGCTCAGGGTCGTAAGTGAAGCCCAGCTCCTGCTTCTTGCGCACCAACCTGGTTCGACTTTGATGCCTGGGGATTATCGGGGTTATGCCCTGCCTCTTGAGAAAGAGGTACACGGCCTGCTTGCCGTACCCCCGATCCGCCACGACTTCCCGGGGCTTTTTTCGGCAGTTGAAGGTGTGCTTACCTACGAGCAGCGGAACCAGCCTGTGCTCGGCTTCGGCGCCCGGCGTTACAGCGATGGCGGTGATTATCCTGGATCGACCGCCATCCACGGCCACATGCACCTTGTGGGCGAGGAAAGTGCCCTTGTGCTTGGTCCGGATGATGGAGCAATCCGGGTCAGTCCTGCTTATCGTGACCTGGTTGGTCTTGTCGGCCTCCGGCTCGTTCTCGCCCCACATATGGTCGACGAACTCCCGTGCATCAGGCAGCTGGCGGTATAGGCTCTTGCTCACGACCGACTCGAACGAGGCGTTGGCTTTAAGCAGGGTGGAGTCCAGGTACACCCTGTCCCCTTCCACCAGGCCCGCACGCCGGCAAATCTCCAGCACCTTCCTGAAAAACGCCTCGTATACGTCCTTGCCAAAACGCCGCCTGGCCTTGGACAGGATGCTGTGATCAGGGGGTGACTCATCGATGTCGTACCCAAGGAACCACAAGAACGCCATGTTCAGCCGCACCTCTTCCGCCAGCTTCCTCTCGCTGGGGATGTTGTACAGGTAGCCGATCAGAGCCATCTTGAACACCACCACGGGGTCGACTGAGGGTGCACCGGTGTGGCTGTAGTAGGGCCTCACCATGTTGTATACGAAACTGAAGTCAACCACCTCGGCCAGCCTGCGCAGGAAGTGATCCCGGGGGACACGTTCTTCAAGCGAGAAGTCGTAGAATAGCTTGCGTGATGGCAACTTCTTTCGCATCATGGCTGCGGCTCCTCCTTTTGATCTCCCCTGCGCGCATTTCCTTTATTCCCATATTACACTAAGGGCCTACCCCCGGGCAACGCGGGGTTTGGCAACAGCCCCATGGCCGCACTGGCTCACATTCCCCTTGCCAAACCCACACCCCACAAGACGGCAGCGGGCTGGCTTGGTCTGGTATGACGCGACGCCAATCGAGTTCGGCAACGGGCCCTCATCGAAATGGGACCCACCCGGGCATAATTAGGTCATGCTCTCTCGGCTCCTTCGCAAGCTCTCCTTGAACCGGTAACTGTCTCCCGTTGTTGTGAAGATCTGCCCCCGGTGAACCAGCCTGTCGATCATGGCCGCCGTCATCCCCTCGTCACCGAACATTTCCGTCCAGCGAGAGAAGTCCAGGTTGGATGCCACGATGAAGCTGCGGGCAAGCTGATGCATCGGTGCCAACAGGAGGCCGCGAAGGCGGCCGCCTGATGCACGAAGCCCCTGGATCAGGTCTTGGGCGGGGGATCCCCAGCCGTCCACATTAGGGCGCCAGGAAACTGTGCGACCCCGCCGACAAGTAGCTGGACCCCCGCCTGCCTCCAAAGGACAGGACGAAGGAATGTCGGGCCCAAACGGGGACCCAGCGAGACATGATAGACACCCTATGTCAATAGGGACGGATGTTCTGGTTAGGCGACCATCTGGGTGGAGGAGGCGAGATGTTGGGGAGCGGTGAGCCTGGCAGTGATGAGCTTGGCCTCGTCGTAAGGGGTGCGGTTCTTCCACATGGCGAAGATTATCTTGAGCCAGACGTTGGCGAGAGTTCGGACGGCTTGGCTATGCTTCTTACCCGCCTCCCGCTTTTGGAGGTAGTAGTCCCTGGCCCAGGAGCACCACCTGGTACTGCAGAAGGCGAACTGGTACATGGTCTCGCGGAAGGGTTTGACGCAGGCCCTGCGGAATATCGGAGGCAAACGTGGCGGGGAGCCGCCCA
>JBFMCJ010000637.1 GCA_040754675.1 Bacillota bacterium | reverse complement strand
GCATAATGACTACTTGCAGTTACTCGCCGAGCTGGGTCTCGTGGGGGGCGGGGCAGTGCTCGCGGGACTGGCAGGGACTGCCTGGACCGTGTACCGCCTGGGTACGTGCCGCCGGGAGGGGGAGGATGCCCGGCGGGGCGGCCACCTGGTGGCGGGCACTCTGGCCGGCGCCGCTGCCATAGTAGCCCACAGCGCCGTCGACCTCGACCTGCAGTTTCCCGCCGTGGTGCTCCTCCTGTTTACCCTCCTGGGTATGGCAGTGAGGGGAGCACCGGGCGCGGCTGTCACCTGCCGCATGGCTGTGCCGCCGGGCCGGGCGCGGGTCCCTGACCGGGTGGGGCCGGTCGTCCTGCCCCTGCTGCTCCTGGCGGCGGTGGTGGCGGGGGTGAGGCCGTATGCGGGTCTGGTCGCCCGCCAGCGGGTCGAGTCCGCCCTGGAGGACGGGCGGCTGGCCCTGGCCCTGCAGCGGGCCGTTGTAGCCCGGGCGGTGATGCCTGGGCATCCGCGGACGGCCATGTTGCTCGGCCACGTTCTGCGCCAGATGGACTTGCAGGATTCCGCCGGCCGCGATCGCTCCTATTGGCGCGGCCGGGCCCTGGACGCGGTGCTGGCGGGCGCCAGGGCCAATCCGTACGAGCCCTACCTCGAGGACCTGGCGGGTTCCCTCTTGCTGGAAGCGGGCAACGTGCCGGCTGCCCTGGTGCACCTGGAGCGGGCGGTGACCCTCTTCCGCTGGGAACCGCGTTTCCGATTGCACCTGGCCCTCGCGTACGAGGCTGCCGGGCAGAAGCGCCGCGCCATTGAGGAACTCGCCTTCCTGCTCTCCCACCGGGTGGACTTCAGCAGGACGGTGGCTGCTTCCGACGCGGAACTGGAGGCAGTTTTCCAGGAGGCTGCCCACTTCCTGGTGTTGTTGACCGGCCCGCCCTGATCCCCTTGAGGCTTCACACGGCAGGAAACTACATATAAAGAGGACATTTTGCCATGAGCGGCGAATCCTACCATTAAAATTCTTGGGGGCGGGGCAGCCCCAACAGCGAAGGGGGCGGATTCAGATGATTAAGGGTATGCGCAGGGACCGGGACGGGTTCACCCTCATCGAGCTAGTGGTGGTGATCACCATCCTGGGCGTACTCGTAGCCATCGCAATTCCGACCGTGGGCGGCTACGTCGATGACGCCAAGAAGAAGGGGGCCAGGGCCGACGCCAAGAACATCCAGACCGCCCTGATTATGTACAAGGCCGAGAACGGTGTGTACCCACCCGACACGTCCGACTACTCTGTCTTTCGGAACGCCATCAAGAAGTATGTGTCTCTGCCGGAACAAGATGACCGTGCCAATTTCGATTTCGTGTCTTACGATGGTGACGCTGGCACCCATGGCTTCTACGTGTTAGTGCGGGCACGGGACAGGCAAAACCTGTCGATCAGCATATACGAGGATGACATCATCGGACCGTAGTGAGGAGGGGAAGCCGTCCCGGTGGCGCCGGCTAGCCCGGCCCGTCTCGCGGCCGGGGTGAATGGCTCTGCTCGGGGGTGCCGGGGTGAGGCCGGTTCTGCTGCGCTGCTCGCAGTCGTTCTCGGCGTCGTCCTAACCCTGCTGAGCGTGTCCATGCTCGGCTGGGTGGCGAGCGGGGGCAAGCGGGCCGCGGTCGAGGTGGCGCGGACGCAGGCCCTGTATCTGGCGGAGTCGGGAGTGGCCGAGGCGCTCTATCGACTGAACGGTCGTCGCCTGACCCCCCCGGCTCTTCTGGGTGGCCAGGCGGAATTCTCCTCCGGTGAGGTCCTGGGCTGGGACAAAGGGTCGTACCGGGTAGTGGTCTCCCGGGCGAGCGAGGGCGCCCTCGACGTGGAGTCGACGGGCGTGGTCGGGGACGTCTCGCGGCGCGTGACGGTGAGGCTGCGGCTGCGGTCCCTGGTCCCTGCGGAGGTTTTCTCGCTAGGCCCGAAGCGTGACGGTGTCAGGGCCACTGACCCCGAAGATCCGCGCTACGACCCTACCCTGGACCCTCCCCCCATCGACTTCCGCCTGCCCCCATTGCCGTCGCCCGTGACCCCCTGGGACGAGCGGAATGTGATCGGAACCGGCACCTATGTGTTCGACCGCATAGTACTCGACGACAAACAGGTGCTTGAGATCCGGGCTGACGGTCCGGTGGATCTCTATGTGGCCGGATTCGTGAGTGTGGGCAATAAGGCGGAGTTGCG
>JBFMCJ010000636.1 GCA_040754675.1 Bacillota bacterium | reverse complement strand
ATTCGCGCAAACGTCCGCGGAACACCTCCCCGATAATCCTCCATGCCGGCCTTTCATACCCGGTGCGGCGATGCAACACCACCTCGCGCGGGGCCAGTGCCACCAGGGTACTGATGAGTATTTCGTCGTCGCCCGCTTCGTCTTCCAGGAAAGCCTGTGTTGCGCCCGCGCCGATGGTTTGCTTCTGACGGTCGAGCAACTGAAATCTGCCGTCGGCCCGACAAACCACGTGGATAAGCCGGCAGGAACCCTGTCGCACCTCAACAAAGGACCTCAGTAAGCGAATAAACTGGTGGTATTCCTTTTCCAGTAAATAATCGTTCAAGGCCTCGTAAGCGGCCGCGCGCAACCCTTCCAGGTAATCGTGCAGGCGAAAACGCACAAATCCGTCGATGACAATCCCGTTGTGGGTTTCCAGGACTTCTTCCGCCCGCTGCCTCACCAGCTCCTGGCGTAGCTTCCTGGCTCCCCGGTGCCGGCGCACCCGCTGCACGATGAGCCGCCGCTCGTCGGCATTGAGTTCCGGGCAATCGTGGGCGACCATGTTTTCCAGCAACCCTTCCTCCCACCGTTGTACCACCAGTTTGGCCACCACTGCCGCGATGCGCCTTTTCAGGCGAGCCCGACCGACACGACGGTCCGCCACGCAGGTAAGCAGCGTATATCTGCCGCCCGTCGCCTCCGCGGCACACACCCGCAGATACCGGAGCAGTTGCTTCTTGAGCTGCCCCATATAACGGCTGCCGCTTACCACAATCTTGCCGGCCATTACCCTCTTAACATCCTTTCCGCGCCCCAAAGCCCGGCCCTTTGCCCCGGAAGGAAGCAAACTCCCTGGTAGTATATGTGCCCTTTCGGGACCGTATACGGCAAGGATTCTGAACTTCAGGGTCCCGCGACGCGTGAAAGAATCTCTTCCACCGTACCGCCTACCGGCCCCCCGGCGGAGGCCCCGGCCGAGAGGCCGGAGACAGGGGTCACCCTGGCGGTCTCGAAGGTCAGGACCGCGAGACTGTAGTTGAACAGGGGCTCCACGTACGGGGACTCGAGGCGCAAAGCCACCGCTCCGAGGCCTGCAGCACCTCCGGGCCGGTGCCCACGCCCACCTCGCAGCGCAGGCTCGCCAGGCGGTGATTCTCCCGGGCCTGCTCCAGGCCGGCCTTCCGGCGAATACCATCGGGTGTGACGGGCCGGCAATAGCACCGGGCGCAACCCTCCCGGCCGGACGGCAGGCACCACAGGCCGTCACCCAGGACGCCCGCGCCGCCACCCGCTCACGAAGATAGAACGTCGCAGGGGGCATTGCTCTGGAGAGAGACGTCAGTTCTGCGAGCCAAGCACCTCGGCCAGGAAGGCCGTGAATTCCTCCAGACTCCCCGCCCGCGCCGCCTTCCTCAGCAGCGCCTTGAGCACCGCCGGGTCCTCCATCCGCTCCAGCCTCCCCGGCAGGTCCCGGGGATACTCCCCCACCGTCTCCGCCAGGGCCTCCAGTACCGCCTCCACCAAACCGCTGCGGCGGCCCCGCTGCAGTCCCTCCTGTAAGCCCTGCTGCAACCCCTGCTGCAATCCCTGCTGCAAGCCCTGTTGCAATCCCCGCTGCAGGCCCTGGTCGATCCACTTCTCCCGGATGCCGTCGAACAGGGGCGATTGCTCCATCTGGCTCACCTCGACCTTGAGGATCACTTCCCCCGCCACGCGCAGCGAGGCGAACAGGCCCAGTAGGCCGGAGAAGCTGCAGGCGGCAGCCCCGGCCCGAGAACGCCCCGGGTCCCTTGACGGTCCCCAAAACAGTGGTTATACTCTATTTAACGTATGGCTACTCTTAAGTGAACCCCGGGGTTACCGAAAGGGGGGCAGAGGCGATGATCTTCGTAACTACAAAGGAACTGAGGCTGCATTACGGGACCATCCTGGAAAGGGTGCGGCGCGGCGAGCGCGTGGCCATCACCTATCGGGGTAAGCCGGTGGCTTGTCTGGTGCCCTTTGGGGAGCACCAGGAGGGTAACGCGAGCTTAAGGCCCTTCGAAGTCGCCTGGCGGGACATCGAGGCGACCCTGCACGCCACCGAGCCGCCGTACCCGGATGTGGAAACCGCGTTGCGCAAGAGCAGGTGGCGCGATTGATCTTCGTGGACTCGGACGTTTTCGTGATCGACCTCCGCTACCCCAGAGACCCCCGGTTCCGGACCAACACTGAGTTCCTGGCGCGGTTAAAAG
>JBFMCJ010000635.1 GCA_040754675.1 Bacillota bacterium | reverse complement strand
GTGCCAGCGGAGGCCACTTCTTCTACGTGTACGCCATCGGTTTTTCCACACCTTCCGATATTAGCTCGATAGTACTGTTATTCATTGCGAAGGATGTGCATAGGGGTCTCGGCAGCCGCGCGGCCGAAAGACCAGTACCCGGTCACCAAAGCCAGAACGAGGGAGAGAGCCAGACTCCAACCCAGGATACCGTAATCAAAGGGCAGCCTCTCGTTGAATATGAATCCCGCCGCCTTGAGGAACAGGAATTGGGCCAGCCCGCCAGCCGCCAACCCGCACACCACACCCTGGGTCAGGGCCTCGACCAGGGGGCCTACCTGCAACTGCCAGGAGGAAGCACCCAGAGCACGGAACAGAGCAAGTTCGGACGCCCTCCGGATGCGGGCTATGGAGGACGAACTGAAGTATACCGCGAGGCTCACGAGGAGGCTGAATCCCGCCGTCAGCCACCACAGGAACGCCAGTTCTCCCACCGCGGCGCGCAGGAGCAGCAGGATGGCTCCGAGGTCGTACACCCGCACACCGGCCGGGCCAGTGGGACCGCCGGGCGAGACGGCTTCCAGCATCCGGGCCAGTTCCCGCCTGAGGGCAGCACTGCGAGTGGGGTCGCAGCGCACGGCCATCACCCCATACTCAAAACCGATGGCGCCGTGTGGGACCGTGATGGCCGCCATTATGCCGAGACGCACCCCCATGAAGGGGTCGACAGAGACCACGCGCAGGGTCATGCGGCCGGACGAACCGGCCCGGGCCCCAACCGGTACCCCCACCACCAGGCTGTCTCCCGGCCCGATCCCGAGTCGGTCCGCAAATTCCTCCCAGACGGAGCAGGGGATCTCTCCCGGCGCCGCCCGGTTCACCAGGTCGAGCGTAAGCGTGGAGTTGTACAGGTGAGCGCGGGCAGGATCGACGAGCTTTATGGCAACCAGCATGCCACCCGACTTGCTCACGGGCTGCCCGTTAACCTCGTGCAGCCGGGCTAAAACGGCCCCTCCCGGGGAAACCTCCACGTCTCGGTGTTCCTGCAGCCTGGCCACCACAGCCGACTCCTGCTCGGAGGTCACGGCTCCCGCCGGGTAGATGGCAAGGATGGTGGCGGGGATCTGCCGCGCTATGCTCAACTCCAACTCGTGGCTGAACGGGCGCTCCAGGATGAGGGCACCGGTGCCCACACTGAGGGCAACTGCCACCGCGGTCATGGCGGCGACCACCCGGCTCCTCCCCAGGCGCAGGTAGGTGAGGGGCCACCGCAGGGCCACCGGGGCCACCTGCCCCAGGTTTCCCAGCATCCACATGGCCAGGGCAACCGCCCCGAGAAGGACGAGGCAGGCGATGAGAATGAGCCACATCACCGCCCCCTGAGCGAATCCCCCGCCGAGGTAAAGTCGACCCAACAGGGGGACGGCAACCAGGGTCACCACCAGGGCGATGGCCAGAGAGAGCAGGGCCTCCCCCTTCCGTTCGGCGGGTACCAGGAACCCAGCAGCCTTCCCCCGGAGGACCAGGGCGGGCGTGGCCTGCATGGTTACCACAAAGGTAGACAGGCCGTAGGTAAGGACGAGGATCGGTCCGACCAGCAGGAAGGACCAGGGAACAGTTGCGGGCGTGGCGAGTTCGATCATTTCGCGGGCCCCTGCCCCCGCCAGGGCGCTTGACAGGCTACCCAGAAGCCGGCTCCATAGCACCCCCAGTACGCCGGCCGCCAGCCCGGCCAGTGCCAGCCTGAAGGTGACGATACCCAGCACCCGCCCCAGGCCGGCGCCGAAGGTCCTCATGATGGCAGTCTCGGCCACACGGCTACGGGCGTAGTCCTCAACGCCGTATGCGATGCCGAAAGCGCACATGAAGACGATGACCACTGCACTCCAGAAGTAAAGACTGCCCAGGCGCTCGAGGCCCTGCTCGAACAGGGGGGCAAGATCGGATACGCCCAGCACGGCCGCCCGGCCCAGCCTGTCCACCAACCTGCCCGTGAGCGCCTCAATCTCTTCGCCGGTGGTGCCGGGTGGGAGCTTCAGGAGCAGGAACTCCACTCCGCCGGATCTGCGGCGGTCCGCGCCTGCCCGCCGCAGCAACGGTTCACCGACCACGAGGGTGCCGTCGGTATGGGCGCTGGCCAGGGTCAGGAGCGTCTCCGGGAAGGTGGCGGCCGCCGGAAACCGGCAGCCGAAGACCGAGACCTCTTCCCCTTCAGTCACCTGCAGTGCCTGGGCCAGGT